>JAZLHN010000256.1:0-7469 GCA_045616815.1 Acutalibacteraceae bacterium | reverse complement strand
CGTCGAGATCAATTCCATCGCGCGTGAAGCGGGCTCGAGAACCAAGATCGCCGTTTCGAGCAAGGATGAAAACGTCGATCCCATCGGTTCCTGCATCGGTCCCAAGGGCTCCCGCGTCAATAAGATCATCGAGCTGCTCGGCGGCGAGAAGATCGACATTGTAAGGTATTCCGACGACCCCAAGGCGTATATCAGCGCCGCTCTCGCTCCCGCCGAGATCGTGAGCGTTGAAGTGACGGACGAAGAGGGCAAGGCGTGCAGAGTCACCGTTCCGGAAGGACAGCTCTCTCTCGCCATCGGCAACAAGGGCCAGAACGCCCGTCTCGCGGCAAGACTGACCGGCTGGAAGATCGACATAAAGCCTTTCTACGGCGATACCCGTCCCATGATCCAGCTCTGATAAGGAGTTGAAACGCGATGCAGCAGAAAAAAACACCTATGCGCAAATGCGTGGGCTGCAATGAAATGAAACCGAAAAAAGAACTCGTGAGAGTGGTAAGGTCTCCGGAGGGAGAGATCAGCGTCGATCCGAACGGCAAGAAAAACGGCCGCGGCGCGTATATCTGTCCCGATAAAGCATGTCTTATGAAAGCGAAAAAAGCGGGCAGACTCGAAAAGACCTTTGAATGCGCGATACCCGAAGAGGTTTACGCCGTTTTGTCGGGAGAGATCGCCGATGAATAAAACACTCTCGCTTATGGGCATCTGCCGCAAAGCGGGCAGACTGCTCCCCGGACACGACGTTTCCTTTGACGCCGTGCGTTCGGGAAAGGCAAAACTTATCATCCTTACGTCGGACGCGTCTTCGCGTCACGAAAAGGAACTGGAAGCCGCGTGCTTCGGCGGAAACGTCGTAAGACTCGGCGTGAGCGCGGAAGAGGCAGCGCCGTTCATCGGCAAGAAAAGCTGTATCTTCGCGGTCACGGACGCGGGCTTCGCACAGGCAATAGAGAAAAAGATCCGTGAGGAGGGCATACAATATGAATGCAACGGTAGTGAAGTATAAAATACACGAGCTGGCAAAAGATTTCGGTATGAAGAGCAACGTCTTCATAGATATGCTCAAGGATTATTCCGACACACCGAAAAAGTCACAGACCTCGCTCACCACCGATGAACTCGATATCGTATTCGATACGATCACCGAACAGAATCAGGTGGAAAACTTCGATAAATACTTTTCCATGACCAAACCTGTCGAGCAGGCACCGGAGGCTCCGGCGGAAGAGCCCGCCGCTCCTGCCGCTGCGGAAGAGACCAAAGAGGAAAAGACCGAAGAAAAGACCGGGGCTGCACCCGAAAAGAAAGCGGAAAATACTCCCGCAAATAAACAGACGCCGGTAAATAACAATAACGGCGACAGAAAACCGAAAAACGGCGATCGTCCCGCGCAGCAGAACAACGCAGCCAACGCGGGCAGAAATGCGCAGCAGAAGAACGCAAGACCCGCGCAGCAGAATAACGCACAGAGCGGTCAGCCCTTCAAGAAGAAGGAAAAGGATACGAAAAACGATTCCTTTATCCAGGCGCGCACCAAGGGCGAAAGAACGACCGTCAACACGCGTTCCGAGGAAGTCGAGCTCGATAAGTACAACGAGAAATACGACCGTCTTACCGCCGATTCCGTCAACGAGCGCGACACCGACAACCGCAAGCAGAAGCTGAAACAGAAATCCCAGCAGTACAATAAAAAGCAGGGCACCCGCACTCACCGCCGCGAGACCGAGGCGGAACGCCTTAAGAGAATCGCCGACGAGCGCTCGAAGCGTCAGATCGTCATCACCGTAGGCGACGAGATCACCGTGGGCGAGCTCGCTTCCCAGCTCAAGGTCACCGCGGGCGAGGTCATCAAAAAGCTCTTTGCCTACGGTATCATGGCTTCGATCAACGAGACCGTCGATTTCGATACGGCGGAGATCGTTGCCTCCGAACTCGGCGCGAAGGTGGAAAGGGAAGTCGTCGTTACCATCGAAGACCGTATCATCGACACCACCGAGGACGACGATACCGCACTGGAGACCAGAAGCCCCGTCGTCTGCGTCATGGGTCACGTTGACCACGGTAAGACCTCTCTGCTCGACGCGATCAGAGATACCAACGTCACCGCCTCCGAATCCGGCGGTATCACCCAGCATATAGGTGCTTACAGAGTCAATATTAACGGAAGCGACATCACCTTCCTCGATACTCCCGGTCACGCGGCGTTCACCGAAATGCGTGCGAGAGGCGCGAAGGCGACCGATATCGCCGTGCTCGTCGTAGCGGCGGACGACGGTATCATGCCGCAGACCATCGAAGCCATCAACCATGCGAACGCGGCGGAGATCACCATCATCGTAGCCATCAACAAGATGGATAAGCCCGGCGCGAATCCCGATCGCATCATGCAGCAGCTCACCGAGCACGGACTCGTTCCCGAGGCGTGGGGCGGCGAGACGATATGCGTTCCCGTATCCGCCAAGACCCACGAGGGCATCGACACCCTGCTCGAATCCATCCTGCTCGTTGCGGAGATGAAGGAGCTGAAGGCCAATCCCAACCGTGCGGCGAAGGGCGTCGTTATCGAAGCAAGACTCGATAAGGGCAAAGGCCCCGTTGCTACGCTTCTCGTGCAGAACGGCACCATGAAGGCGGGCGACATCGTGGTCGCCGGTACGGCGGTCGGCCGCGTAAGAGTCATGACCGACTATAAGGGCAGACGCGTCAAGGAAGCCGGTCCTTCCGTTCCCGTGGAGGTAACGGGTCTCGACGAAGTTCCCATGTCCGGCGATGCGTTCGACGCGGTAAGCGACGAAAAGCTTGCCAGAGAGCTTGTGGAACAGAGAAAGCAGAAGATCAAGGACGAGCAGTTCAACGCCTATAAGCGCGTGACCCTCGACACGCTGTTCTCCACTCTCGAAGCCGGCGAACTCAAAGAACTCAATATCATCGTCAAAGCCGACGTTCAGGGCTCCGTGGAAGCCCTCACGCAGAACCTCGAAAAGCTTTCCAACGAAGAAGTGCGCGTAAGAGTCATCCACGGCGCGGTAGGCGCGATCGTCGAATCCGACGTCATGCTTGCCAACGCCTCCAACGCCATCATCATCGGTTTCCGTGTGCGTCCCGATTCCACCGCCACCGTGAACGCGGAGAGAGACCACGTGGAAATGCGTATGTACAGCGTTATCTATGACTGCATCGAGGACGTTCAGGCGGCTATCAAGGGCATGCTTGCGCCCAAATACCGCGACGTCGATATCGGTAAGGCCGAAGTCCGTCAGGTATTCAAGCTTTCTTCCGCGGGCACTATCGCAGGCTCCTATATCCAGAGCGGTAAGGTGACGAGAAACTGCAAGATCAGAGTCGTCCGCGACGGCATCGTCATCGCCGAGGATTCCATCGCTTCGCTCAAACGTATGAAGGACGACGCGAAGGAAGTTGCCTCCGGCTATGAATGCGGTATCGGACTTGAAAAATACAACGATATCAAAGAGGGCGATATCCTCGAAGCGTATATCACCGAGGAGTATCGCGAGGACTGATCTTATTCGGTCTTCAACTGAAAGGAAAACGAAATGGGTTATAAATCAGACCGTACCGCCGAGGATATCAAGCGTGAGATCACGGCGGTCGTCAGAGAACTCAAGGACCCGAGAGTGGACGCTTCGCTCCTTACCGTGGTAAGGGCGGATGTCGCTCACGATCTCTCCTATTGTAAGGTCTATATCAGTTCTCTGAAAGGAATAGACGACGCGAAGATCGCGTGCAAAGTGCTGGACGGCGGCGCCAAGGGGTATATCCGCCGCGAGGTGGGCACGCGTCTGAGCCTGCGCAAGGCTCCCGACCTGAAATTCGTGCCGGACGATTCCGTGGAAAAAAGCATAGAGATGTTCAAAAAACTCTCCGACGCGAATAAGAAGGACTGATCGTATGAACGTGAATTATACAGAGGCCTTTGACGCGCTCAGAGAAATGGATGATATCCTGCTGCTTACCCACCGCCTGCCCGACGGCGACGCGGTGGGCAGTATCTTTGCGCTTTATCTCGTGCTGAAGGGTATGGGGAAAAGAGTAAAGTGTATCACCGATAAAATACCCTCCTCGCTGAAGATCGCCGCTCTGGAAGACTGCGGCGGCGATTTTGAGGAAAAGTACGTTGTTACGGTGGACGTAGGGGACAGAAAGCTGCTCGGCGACGAGCTCAACGCCCTTTACGGGGATAAGGTCGATCTTTGCATCGACCACCACGGCACGAACGTGGAGTACGCGAAACGTACGCTGCTCGATCCCGCCGCCTCCGCCGCGTGCGAGGTGATATTCGATATGCTCGGCGCCGCGGGCGAAGAGATCACAAAGGATATCGCGAAAGAACTGTATATCGGCATCGCGACCGATACGGGCTGCTTCCGCTACGGCAATACGACGGCAAAAACCATGCGTACCGCCGCCGCGCTCATGGAAACGGGGATCGACACCGTTTTTTACAATACCGAGATATTCGAGACGAAATCGCGCGAATACGCCGCTTTTGAAAAGCTGGCGCTCAACAACCTGCATACATATTTCGACGGCAAGTGCGCCGTTATGGTGATCACAAGGGATATGTATGAGCAGTCCGGCCTCGACGAGGCGGGCGACAAGGCGGTAAACCCGCTGCCGCGGCAGATCGAGGGCGTTTTGGCGGGTATCACGCTGAAAGAGAAAAAAGACGGCTCCGGCTGGAGAGTATCCGTACGCTCCAAGGATCCGGTGAGTGCCGCCGAGATATGTATCCAATTGGACGGCGGCGGACATAAGCTTGCCGCGGGCTGTGAGCTCACGGGCACGTGCGAAGAGGCCGTGAACGCAATGCTCGGGGCGGCGGAAAAGGTTTTGAACAGGGTATAATGGACGGTTTTACTGTTTTGGACAAGGCTCCGGGGATGACATCCTTCAGAGCCTCCGCTTTTTTAAGGAAAATATATTCGGAGAAAAAGGTGGGGCACACCGGCACTCTAGATCCCATGGCAACGGGCGTATTGCCCGTGGCTTTAGGAAAGGAGTGCCGTTTTATCAGTTTTCTGCCTGACCATGACAAGGGCTACACGGCGCATCTGAAATTCGGTATCACGACCGATACGCTCGATATCACCGGAAACATCCTTGCCGAAAAGGAAGCGCACGTTTCGGCTTCGGAGCTCGAAGCTGTTTTAGGAGAATTCCGCGGCCATATCCGGCAGATCCCGCCTATGTATTCCGCGCTTTCCAAGGACGGCGTAAAGCTTTATAAGCTTGCGCGGCAGGGCGTGGAGGTCGAAAGGGAAGCGCGTGAGATCGATATTTATTCGCTCGAGCTTACCGGTGAGGACGAAAACGGCTTTGAGATCGCGGTGGAATGCTCCCAGGGAACGTATATCCGTTCGCTTATTTCGGATATCGGTGACGCTTTAGGCTGCGGTGCGGTCATGACGGCGTTAAGAAGAACAAGATCCAACGGTTTCACGCTTGCTGACGCCTATACGGAGGAAGAGCTGAAAGCCGATCCGCTGCCGTGTGTCATGCCCATAGACAAGCCTTTTGAGACGCTGCCAGAGGTGACTGTGAGTCCCGCGCAGGCGATCCGTTTCTCCAACGGCGGGGAGCTTGACGTGCAGAGACTGAAAATACAGCGGATCTTTTCGCTTTTCCGCGTGTATTCTCCCGAAAGGGTATTTCTCGGTCTCGGTGAAATAAATGCCGAAGAGCCGCTGATTTTTGCGGCAAAAAGGGTGATCGGAAAATGAATGAAATAAAAAAACGCGCCGTCGCCCTCGGTTTTTTCGACGGACTTCACACGGCGCATATGGCAGTGCTGAACGAAGCGCTCAAACAGAAGGAAAACGGCATGGTGCCGTCGATCCTGATCTTTGACAGACATCCGGCGGAGGTCATCTCCGGCAAGGAAGTCAAACGGCTGATGACGGCTGAAAAACGCGATGAGATGCTGGAAAACCTCGGCTTTGAGATCGTACGCTGCCGTTTTGAGGATATTATGAATATGCCGCCTGCGCGGTTCGTTGAGGAGATCCTTGTCGGAAAACTCAACGCCGGTTTTGTGTGTTGCGGCTATAATTATCGTTTCGGCAAAAACGGACGGGGCGACAGCGAGCTGCTGCGTAAGCTCTGCGCCGCCAAAGGAATCGATACCGGTGTTTGCGGTGAGGTCACCGTGAACGGCAAAACGGTGTGTTCGACCGCGATCCGCGAAGCGGCTACGATGGGCGATATGGAGACCGTCCGCCTCATGCTCGGCAGGCCTCTCGAATTCTGTACGTCGGTTTTCTCCGGTGATAAACGAGGCCGTCTGCTCGGTGCTCCGACCGCCAATCAGTATCTCCCGGAAAATTTCGTCATCCCGAAATTCGGTGTGTATGCTTCCGTTGTGGAGTTGGATGGGAAGAATTATCCAGCAGTCACAAATATCGGCAACCGCCCTACGTTCGACGGCGTGAGTCTTCGCAGCGAGACCTATATCATCGGTTTTCACGGTGATCTCTACGGACGCTTTATCGACGTTAAACTTTACGCTTTTATAAGAAGCGAAATGAAATTTGATTCCTTTGATTCTTTGAAGGAGCAAATTGTTTTCGATGCTGCTGAGGCGGAGAAAATTATCGGAGAATTGACAAAATAGGGGAAAATTATCCAAAAAAAACAGAAAAAATTTTTGTAAAAAGTGTTGACAAATGTTGTTCCATACTATATAATAACACTCGTTGTTCAGGGAACAACAACGACGTGGCGGGATAGCTCAGTTGGCTAGAGCACGCGGTTCATACCCGCGGTGTCGTTGGTTCAAATCCTACTCCCGCTACCAATATAAGGCCTGGTGGTCAAGCGGCTAAGACACCGCCCTTTCACGGCGGTAACACGAGTTCGATTCTCGTCCAGGACACCAAAGCAAAAAGCTCTCACGAAGTGAGGGCTTTTTGCTTTGCATGCATGCAAAGCAGGCGACGAGAATCGAAAAGAATGATAACCGCAAATCGCAGCACGCCGCGCAAGATCGCAATGCTTTTTCCGGATAACTGCGTTGAAAAAACTTGAAATACCGCGTATGTCGGCGTTTTTTCGCCTTGTTTTCCGAAAAAATCATTAGCGACTTTGCACAGCAGCCGCGGTTCACGGTTATCAACGAAGCGAAAGAAAACGTCCGGTGTGACGTTTTCGGTGGGCGGGTGCATGCCGTAGCCGCGGGAGCGGCGAAACGGGCGATTCTCGTCCAGGCCACCGAAACAACGCCCTAACGCAAAGTATGCAGCGACAAATTGCAGGTTATCGTTTTCGAAGCTGCGGGAGCACGTAGGGTTCGCCGCCCTCGGCGAACCGCATGGGAGCCTGCGGAGCACCACGAAACATATGTTACTTTTGCTTCGTTTGGTTGCTGATAAACCGTGTAATCACAACGAATATGAGCAATAACAAAATCGTTTTTTCATTGCCCTCCGGGCGTTCCTATGCGGTTCGCCGAG
>JAZLHN010000255.1:0-4020 GCA_045616815.1 Acutalibacteraceae bacterium | reverse complement strand
CGCCCGTACCCGTTTATATAAAAGCAGGTACAAACGGGAGCAACTATAACAATATATCGTTCTTAATGTTGTTGAACAAGTGAACAGTTTCAAGTGGTAGAATCAAATCGCGTAAGCGATTTCTTATCTCAACTCTCAACTCTCAACTTTCAACTCTCAACTCTTTTTTTGTTTGAACGCCTCCGGCGTTCAAACAAAAATTTATCGTTCACTCCGTTTCGTTTTCCGCAAACGGCACGGTCATAAGGAACTCGAAACGCTCCGACGTGTAAAAGCCGGACGGCGAAGCGTAAAAATTATGGCTGCCGTATTTTTGCTTCAGTTCACCGACCGAGCGCGTCAAGCCGAAAATCGGTTTTTTGAACGTGAGCAGCTGTGTCACGTAATTGAACGAAAACTGCTGTCCCGGATACGATATGCAGTACGTTTTGCCGATAATTATCTGCGTTTCGGGCAGCGCAGCGAACTCAAAGGCGTATACGACGCCGAGATCGTCCTTATAGGTTTTCAGCGGCTTCTGTTCACACAGCCTTCCGTTTTTATCGTGGGACAGAATGAGAATAAACGTATCATTGTTGTTCGCAGGCACAGGCAGCAGATAGGATTTGAGGATCTGCGTGCCAAGGAGCGCCCGGCAGCCGCTCGCATCCTCCGGCAAAATGATCCGCCGCAGCAGACGGAATTCTCCGTATTTTGCATTGATCGGAAAGGTATACGCTTCTTCAAACCAGTTTCCGTAGAGCAGAGTATGGTGATACCCCGCAAAGTCCGGTTCCGTGCTCAGAATATCCATCGGCTTCAGATCGGCATATCTTGCCGTTTCCTCCTGCGGCAGAAGTGAAAAAATATCGTCAGGCTCTCCGAATTTTCCCACCGTTGGATCAAATTCTGCGGTCTGATAGGTTTTCATTACCTGTGCTGCGGTCGCGTCTCCGTCTGCTTTATAGGCAGTAAGGGCGGGGGAGGGCTTTAAGTAAACGTATCCCGTTACCAGCGAAAGCCCCACGGCGAAAACACATACGCAGAAAGCGAACAACGCTTTCTTTTTTGTATCGTCCTCAATGCGGTATTCGTGGTCGGAGGCATACAGCAGCTTATTGACGTGGCTGAGCAGCACGAGCAGCAGAATCACGCCGGCGAGTGAGAGGATCAGCATCGGAAGAAGGATCACGAACGCATCCGAGGCAAGTGAATAGCTTCCCGCCGGATAGCTTTTCGTTGAGAGAATAAGCGAAGAAGCGCAGGCGAAAAGCGTCGAAAAAATATTTATTCCCGCCGTCACGTCGAAGCGCAGAGGTTTATGCGGCGCGTTTTCATAGGGGGTGACAAGCTCTTTCAGCCCCTTCAGCAGGAAGAAAACGCCCCCGCATTGGCATACGGCGGTAAGGATCGTTATCGGTAGGCGGATAAAGATTTTTCCTTCGCAAAACGGCGAAAAAGCGTATGCGGCATAGGACAAGACGGCGTGAACGGAATAAAAGGCAAACGCCTTTTTGAGAGTCGTATTCGCTTTTGCAAGGCAGAATACACCCGTCAGAACGAGCACGGAGCCGATGAAGCCCGTGAGCTGTTCCATGCCCTCAAAAAAATTGATATGGAACGTGGACAGGATCAAGCCCGCCATGATCAGGTGCAGCGCTTTTTTCATGCTGATATCCGGGCGGTAGGAATGTACCTGCGCGAGATCGTGCCGCAGCGCGTCTTTATTGCCCAATGCTTCCTCCGCGGCTTTTATCGCTTCCTCTTCGCTTTTTCCCTGCGCGCATAAGAGCTCATATTTTATAAACAGATGATCGGCAAGCTCGGCTTTTACGCTTTCCTTCGCCTTTTTTGACAGGATCCCGTCGGTCACGGCGTTCAGATAGGCGTCAAAATCAGGCGTTTGCAAGCTCGGCACCTCCCAACACCTTGGCAACGGCGGTAGAGAAAACGTTCCATTCGCTTTTTTTCTCGGCGAATTGCTTCAATCCCTTGTCGGTGATCTTGTAGTATTTGCGCTGCCTGCCGTCCACTTCGCAGAGATAGGAAGTAAGATATCCCTCTTTTTCAAGGGAATGAAGAATGGGGTAGAGCGTTCCCTCGTTCATCTGAAAAACGTCTTCGCTCATCAGTTCCACGGTCTTTATGATCTGGTAGCCGTACATGTCGCTTTTGGATAAAACGCTCATCACGAGCAGAGCGGTCGAGCCCTTGGCGAGCTCCTTGCTGATCTTCATAAAGCAAAACACCTCCGTTTTTACTATACATCGAGTATCTATGCCTCGACAATCTAAGTATAGGCGAAGGTGTTTCGTTTGTCAAGTGTTATCGGCTGCTTTTTCTCGTTTTGTGGTCTTTTTCGATGGGGGCTTTCCAGTCGGCGCCGACCGGACGGCTTGCTCTCATCGCGCATACGGCGGCGGATACGGTTTCATAATTGAGTGCCGTGCCTATCTCGTCGCAGGTGTATTCCACCGCGCGGTCTGCGGAAATGCCGAGCTTTCCCGCGGTCTCCACCGCGTCGATGTTCGCGCCTAAGAAGAGGAATTCCCAGCCGTATTTTTCCTTTTGCCGTTCGATCATTGCTTTCACCTTGTCGCTCGAATAATTCCGGCTCGCGTTTTCCATGCCGTCGGTGGTGATGATGAAGATCGTGTGTTCCGGCACGTCTTCGGGGCGGGCGTATTTGTGGATATTCCCGATGTGGTGGATCGCGCCGCCGATCGCGTCGAGCAGTGCCGTACAGCCTCTTACGTAATATTCCTTTTCGGTGAGAGGCTCTACGTCTTTTACGTTTACTCGGTCGTGGATGACCTCGGAAAAATTGTCGAAGAGCACGGTGGAGATATAGGCTTCTCCGTCCGCGTTTTTCTGCTTTTCGAGCATGGAATTGAATCCGCCGATGGTGTCTCTTTCCAGACCGCTCATCGAGCCGCTCCGGTCGAGAATGAATACGACTTCCGTAAGATTTTTTTTCATTTGTTTGTCCTCCGTAATTTCTTTTTTGTCAGGTCTGCTGCCTTACAAGCACTATTATAGCGATACGGAAAGACGAAAGGTCGCCTGCCGGGCGACAAATGAAAAACAGGTTCCGGATTGTATTTTGCCGAGGAATATGATATAGTGAACCAAAAGGAGCTGAAAATATGAAAAAGAAAACGAAAAGAATTCTCTTTATTATTGCGGTGATCATTCTGTTGCTGCTCGGTGTATTCCTGCCGCAGATCGTTACGCCCACGGTCACGTCCGGACAGTGCCTGTTCGGTGAAAAGCAGTTTTGGATCGCGCATCGCGGCCTTTCCGCCCTGTATCCGGAAAATACCGTTCCGTCTTTCATCGGCGCGGGAGAAGCGGGCTTCTACGGCGCGGAATGCGACGTGCACACCACCTCCGACGGCGTATTGATCGTCATGCACGACGATGACGTCGACCGCTGTGCCGACGGCGAGGGAGATATCGAAAACCTTACCTTTGCCGAAATACAGGCGATGCGTATCGACGCCGGAAACGGGATCGAAAATTATCCCGATCTGAAAATTCCCACCTTTGAGGAATATCTGCAGGTCTGCGCTGAGTACGGTATGATCCCGTATATCGAGCTCAAAAAGTTAGACACGAAGTATCTGCCCGATTTTTATTCTTTGCTCGACAAATACGGTTTCCGCGAGACGGCGGTGCTCATTTCTTTCGATATGGATTATCTGCTCGAGGCGCGTAAGCTCGACGACGATATCGAGATCATATTCCTTGCCAACGATCCGTCCCGTGAAAAGATCGACCTTTGCATCGAAAACGGCTTCGAGCTCGATCTGAATTTCGGCAATCTCATAAAATATATCCCAGAATTCCGCTACGCCAGGGAAAAGGACGTGAAGATTGCCATGTGGGTGGTCGATCATCCGATCGTCGCCGACTTTTTCCACCTCATAGGCGTTGATTATATCACGACAAACAGGATCGTCCCGTAAAAAAATAACGAAAGGGGATGTAAAAAAAGCGAAGATCGTATAAAACCAAACAAAATAAGGGATTTTTCAAAAG
>JAZLHN010000254.1:0-19522 GCA_045616815.1 Acutalibacteraceae bacterium | reverse complement strand
TAATCTCGCCTGAATAACCTTTTTTAACCGTCCGGGGGAAGGGCACCCCCCTCCCCCCCCACCCGGCCCACCCCCCCCCCGCTTTTCCGTTTTTTTATTCCGGTCGGGAAATGAATGATAGCCCGCAGAGCATCGGCGGTTTATCATTTGCGTCCTGACATCAGCATTTTCATCGGAAGGTAATTTTATGAAGAAAACAGCGATACTCCTGACAACCTTATGCCTCGCGGCGTTTTTTGTTTTTTGTGCTTCCGCCGCTGAGCTCGTGCCCGCGACCGGCGGCATCGGTACCACGATCTTCTACATCGTCGGCGGCGTGCTTGCGGTAGGCGCGGCGATCCTTCTTTTCGTTAAAAGGAGAATGTCATGAGTTTTCTCACAAAGCTGAAAACCGCTTACGTAAAACTCGTCACGGATAAACGGCGGCTCGCTCTGATCCTTGCGTTTGCGATGCTCCTTATCGGCGCGCTGATGCTGATATATCCCATGTTCGCAAAAATGTTCAACGAATATTCCATGGCAAAGGCCATGACGGAATATTATTCTTTCGTTGCCTCCGCAGAGCCGGGCGTAACGATCCCCTGATTTTTTCATTCGTCAGACTACGGTGGTGATAGGTGCTTGAAAGTGAATAAGGCGGCTTCCCCCGGCAAAAAGGGCGGCGCGAAAAACGCCGAAGCGTCCCCTCCGTCCAAAGACGGAGAGCAAAACGCCCCGGCCGCAAAGAAGAAAAAAAGCAACGTACCCACCGTTATCCTTATCATCGTTTTCATTATAGGCCTCGGCGTTCTGCTCTACCCCACCGTTTCCGACTGGTGGAACTCCTTCCACTCCTCGAAAGCTATCGCGAACTACGCGGAAGAGGTAGCAAACCTGAACGAAGAGGAATATGATAAACTGCTGAGCTCCGCCGACGACTACAACCGCTACATAGCCACGAAGGATAATCAGTATTCCATGCCCGAGGAAGACCTTGCCCGCTATAATTCGGAGCTGGATTTCGGCGGAAACGGCATCATCGGCTACATAGAGATCGACAAGATCGGCGTTTCGCTTCCGATCTACCACGGAACTTCTGACTCGGTACTTCAGATCGCGGTAGGCCACCTCAACTGGACCTCTCTTCCGATCGGCGGAAAGAGCACCCACGCCGTACTCTCCGGTCACCGCGGACTCCCCAGTGCAAAGCTTTTCACGAACCTCGATAAAATGGAGGTAGGCGACACCTTCGTCATCCGAGTACTCGATGAGATCTTCACCTACGAGGTGGATCAGATCTCCATCGTTCTCCCGCAGGATACGCAGGAGCTGCGCATCGTGGAAGGCAAGGATTACGTGACGCTCGTCACCTGCACCCCCTACGGCATCAATACGCACCGTCTGCTCGTGCGCGGTACCCGCACCGAAAACGCAAAGGCGGCGCTCGATATCCGTATCACCAACGACGCTACGCGCATCGAGCCTCTGATCATCGCAACGTGCATCATGGTGCCCGTACTGATCCTGCTCTTCGTTTTCGTAATGATCAACGACCGCAAGCGCAACAAAAAAGCACGCGCGGCGCTGGAAGCAAAGCTCTCTCTTGACACAACGACTCCCCCGAAAAAAGATAAAGAATAAAAATTCATCCGGAAAGGAAGTGACCGCATTATGAAAAACTTAAAAAGAATCTTCTCCCTCATGACGGCAGTTTTCATGGCGGTCATTCTCCTCGTTCCTGCTTTTGCCGAAACGATCGCGTTGGACAAAAACTGTTCGCTCACGCTCAACTATATCGTGGACGGAAAACCGATCCCCGACGCGTCTTTCAACATTTTCTATGTGGCAAACATTTCGGCAAACGGCGATTCGTTCTCACCGGTCGGCAAATTCAGAGATTACCCGATCAACTGGACGTTCACCGACAGCGAAATGATGCGCGATACGGCATATACCCTTGCCGGTTACATCGCGCGCGATGGACTGATCCCCTCCTACGGCAGTCTTACCGACGAAGACGGCGCGGTAAGCTTCCCCGGAGAAGACGGCACGATGCTTCCCGGCCTTTATCTGATCTCCGGCGACCGTATTTACATCGACGAAGACGTGGTCACTGTAACGCCCTCCCTTGTGACCCTCCCCTTCTACGATGAAAAAACGGGAGAATGGAGCTACGATCTGACGGCGATACCCAAATTTGACCACGATAAAGCGCATTCCGACACCGACACCGTAAACTGCAGCGTGCTCAAGGTGTGGGAAGGCGACGAGAAACATCCCGAAGCCCGTCCGAAGAGCGTGACGGTCATTCTGCTCCGAGACGGAGAGCTCTTTGACACCAAAGAACTCAACGCGGAAAATAACTGGCGATACACATGGGAAAAGCTCAGCGCGAAGCATTACTGGGTCGCGCTCGAAAAAGAGACCGAGAATTATCAGGTGCTCGTTTCCCGCAATGAAACAACGTTCATTATAAAAAACACCTACGTTCCTCCCGTTCCTCCCGAAGAAACGACCTCCGGTGAAGAGACGACCGTTCCGGGAGAAACGACCACCACCCCCGATGACGAAACGACCACTCGTCCGGACGGCGAAACGACAACGTCCCCCGAGGGAACCACTCTTCCCGAAGAAACAACGACATCCACCACTCCCGAAAACACTCTTCCCAACACGGGAATGCTCTGGTGGCCGGTGACGGTTTTCGCCGTAGCGGGATTGCTGCTGTTCATCATGGGTTGGGTAATGCTTAGAAGATATGAGTATGACAACGTATAACAACACGAATCTGAAGCGTTTCGGCATCGCGTTCATTATACTCGGACTCATTTGTTTGTTGGCGGCAATGGGTTTTGCCGCCTACAACTTTTTTGATGAGAAAAGAGCCAACGAAAGCGTATCCGCCGTACTGCCGCAGATCATTGAAAAACAGGATAAGACCGTACTGAAACGTGATCCGGATGAAAAACCGGCGTATGAGCTCTCCAAAGACATCATGATGCCGGTCATAGAGATCGACGGCTATCTCTACTGCGGCACGATCGACATCCCGCAGCTTGATATTTCTCTTCCGGTGCTCGACTCGCTGACCCCGGCACTGCTGAAAGTCTCCCCTTGTCGCTGGAAAGGTTCGGCGTATCAGGACGATCTGATCATTGCGGCGCATAACTACCGCTCGCATTTCGGCTATCTCAAAAATCTCGCCGTGGGCGATACGGTGATATTCACCGATATGGACGGAAACAAATTCACCTATGAGATAAAAGCCATCGAGCTCATACCGCCCACGGGCATAAACGAAATGCAGTCCGGCGGCTGGCCCCTCACGCTTTTCACCTGCACGATCGGCGGCGGCGCGCGAGTGACCGTAAGATGCGATATAGTGAAATAAACACAAAAACTCCCGACAATATTGAAGTCGGGAGCTTTTTTAGTATGTTAGTATCAAGTGAAATATTATTACTCTTCCAATTTAACCATGGAAACGTCAAGACAATATCCGTCTCCGTTTTTGATGAAAACGTCCGCCGCGCCGTGCTCGGTGAGCACGCTTTTTAATTCCGCCGTAAGGCTGTAGAGATATTGCCGGTTTTTATAAATAAATTCGGCGGTATGCTCCCACATCATTTCGCAAAGCTCATCGGTGGAAAGGCTTTTTCCCTTCTGTTCCAAAAGGATATCAAAAAGCCGCTCCGTCTTTTTGCGCTTGAAAATGAGCAGCGTCCCGTTTTTGTCATACAAGAACAGGATCCCCGCGCGTCTTTTCGCGGTGAGCAGGATGTTTTTTCGTTTGGCGTTCAGCCTCTCCACGGTCGCACGAACGTCGTCGGCCCCGACCGGTTTAATAAGATAGCCGTCGGCGATCCCGCGGTTGATGGCTTCCACGGCATATTCCGAATATCCCGTGCAATAAACGATACGGCAGTCCGGATTGATCTCCCGAAGCTTCTGCGCAAGATCGGTGCCCTTCATGCCGTCCATCATAATGTCGGCGAACACATAATCAAAGTGATTGTTTTGCGCCCACGCGAGCGCATCCTCCGGATATTCAAATCCGACGGCGCTCTCCGTTTCGGGAAGAGAAAGGACCGTTCGCTTCATCGCGGCAAGAATGATCGGTTCGTCATCAATGATCAGAGCGTTCATGCTTTATCCTCCTTTTTCGGGATGACCACTTCGCTGATCGCCCCGACACCGGGCGTTCCGGTCACGGTAAGTCTGCCGCCGCACAGCATTTCGAGACGGCTGCGCGAGTTGGAGATACCGATGTGCGTTTTTCCGTCTTCGGGCAGTTTATCAAAACCAACGCCGTCGTCTATGATACGGATCACGTAAGCGGTATCGTTTTCTTCGGTCTCTATTTTTATCGTACCTTCACCGTGCCGGGGAAGCAGACCGTGAAGCACTGCGTTTTCCACGAGAGGCTGCACCGCGAGCGTGGGGAGCATAAAATCCGAAACGCCGATATTCTTTTCGACCTTCAGTCTTGTAAAGCGGGTCTGCTCGATGGCAAGATAGTTTTCGATCTGTTCGAGTTCTTTTTCAAAGGGGATGAAATTTTCGCCGCCGCGTTCGGAATAATAAATACGAAGATACTTGGCGAACCGTACCGTGAGCTTTTCGGCCTCCGACGGATCCACCGAACACAGCGCCGCCACAGAGCTCAGCGTGTTGGCGATAAAATGCGGATTGATCTGCAGCGTGAGCGCGTTCGCCCTGCTCTCGGCAAGGGCCTTTTCTTTTTCCGTGAGAAGTCGGCCGTTTTCAAGATACATATTGAAAAACAGAAGATACAGCGGGATAAGATACGCAACGTCCAACAGCGCCTCACTCGTATTCCACAAAAATTCATTTTCCGGAAACAAAACGATCGCCACGCCGGTAATGAAAGGAAACAGAAAATAACTGATCAGTGTAAGCTTGCGCTTGACCGTGTTTTTTGAGGAGAAAATAAATATTCCGTACAGAACAAAAAGCAGGAAACTGCACATCTGTCCCAGGAGTCCGCAGGATACGAAATTTCCTTTGCCGTCTATGTAGAAAAAAACGGGAGTAAAAACGTTGACTGCGATGACTGATAAATACAAAACGGAGAAAAACAGATAGACCGCCTGCATTTTTTTGGTATTTCTCTCACGCAGGATCGCATCCTTCTGATAGAACCAGAAAATCACCCAGTATACATCGGAGAGAATATAAAGCGCGGAATATAAAATAAAGCAGACGTCCTTCTTTTCGGCGATCCCCTCGAAGCACGAAACGAAAAAGCTGCACAGGGCAACGGAAAATTCGGTACATATCAGCAAAAGAAAAAGTTTTTTCTGTCCCGGCGCGGAATTACCGCCCATCACACAGAAAAAATACAGCAGAAGCGTAAAGTGAAGCGCCATAAGAAGTACGGCCGCACTGATCGCGGTGTAAACGTCGCGCAGCACGTTTATCCTCACCGCCATGTATACGGAACAGATCACGGCCAAAAACATCACGGCGGGAAGAACGCCTTTTTCTACAAAAGAGCCGACTTTCGCTCCGTTTTTATTATTCATACCGACAGCACCCCTTTTTCAGTATATAAAGTACCGAAAATTTTTCAAATAACTTTTTTCTCACAAAAACCGACACTGCGGAAAAAGAAAAAACTCACAAAAACTCACACACCGCTTTTTCGGCTCAAATTTCCTCTTTTTTCCTATTTTTATTCAATCGGGCTGTGTTCCGCCGAGAAAACCGAAAAACGAAAAAACACCGTTTTCCCGGGAAAAGAAACGGTGTTATGCCCTTCGGCGTTCAGAATTTTATCTCTTCGATATCGGTCACGTCGTTTTCCACGTAATCCATAAGGTCGTCGATCTCCGAAAAAACGCCGAAAAGCGAAAGCGTCTGTTCACGGATAAAACCGTTTTCCGTATCGGCTTTGATGAGATCGACGAGCTTGTCGAAGAAACCGTCCACGTTGAAAAGCGCGATGGGCTTCGCGTGGCGCGCAAGCTGCTTGAGCGTGAGCACTTCCAAAAATTCCTCATAGGTTCCGATACCGCCGGGAGCGACGATGAACGCGTCGGAATTGTCCTCCATGTATTTTTTGCGGTCGCGCATGGAATCCGGCCATACGAATTCGTCGCAGTTCTGAAAGAGGATGCCATCTTTATCAAAGAAACGCGGCGCCACACCGATCACCTTTCCGTTTTTTGCCTTAAAACCGCGTGCGGCGGCTCCCATGAGTCCGTTGGCCCCTCCGCCGAACATCAGCGAATGCCCTTTTTCCGCCAACTTTTCGCCGAGCGCTTCCACTGCGGAAATATATTTTTCATCAAGCGTGGTGCTCGAAGCACCGAACACGCATATCGTCATATCGTCACACTCCGTTGTTGCTGTAAATTTTCCGGTCAAGATTGCGGTAGCGTATCGCCTCCGAGATATGCGCCGAGGTGATGATATCGCTTCCCTCGAGATCCGCCGCCGTTCTCGCGACCTTCAGTATCTTATCATACGCGCGGGCGGAAAGACCGAGCTTGTCAAACACGTTTTTCAGCATTTTCTTCGCCTTTTCGTCCATCACACAGTATTCTTTCACCATGGCGGCAGTCATGCGCGCGTTGCAGGATACGCCCGTTCCTTTGAAGCGTTCCTGCTGGATGGCGCGGGCCTTATCCACTCTCGCCTTGATCTCGGCGGAGGTCTCCTCCGCTTCTCCCTCGCCGGAAAGCGCCGAAAATTCCACGGGCGGCACTTCGATCTGGATGTCGATACGGTCGAGGAGAGGCCCCGACACCTTGGTGAGATATTTCTGCGCCGCCTGCGGCGTGCAGGTGCATTTTTTCGTGGGATGGCCGAGGTAGCCGCAGGGGCAGGGATTCATCGCACAGACGAGCATCACCGAACAGGGGAACGTGAGCGTGCCCGCCACGCGGGAAATGGTGATCTTTCCGTCCTCGATCGGCTGACGCATGACCTCCATCGCGGAACGGGTGAATTCCGGCATCTCGTCGAGGAAAAGCACGCCGTTGTGCGCCAGCGACAGTTCTCCCGGCTTCGGCACGGCACCGCCGCCGGAAAGTCCCGGTGCGGAAACGGTGTGGTGGGGCGAGCGGAACGGACGCGTACGAACGAGCCCTTCGTCCTTTTTCAGTGCCCCGGCAATGGAATATATCTTGGTGGTCTCGAGGGATTCCTCGAAGCTCATATACGGCAATATGGTGGGGATACGCTTGGCAAGCATGCTTTTTCCCGAGCCGGGCGGGCCGATCATCAGGAAATTATGGCCGCCCGCCGCCGCGACCTCCAGAGCGCGCTTGGCGTTCTTCTGTCCCTTCACGTCGGCAAAATCGAGAGGATATTCCACCTCTTCCGGCACGAAGAGCGTTTTCGGCGCGGGCGTCAGAGGATCGGGCGTTTCCGCGTTCGGCTTTCGTTTCAGATGCTCGAGAAGCTCTTTCACCGTTTTTACAGGGTAGACCTCGATCCCGTCCACCACCGCGCCCTCACAGGCGTTGTCGGCGGGCACGTAGACGCGTTTTATACCGCTGTTGCGCGCTTCGATCACCATGGGCAGCACACCGTTCACGGGACGCACGTCACCCGACAGGGACAATTCCCCGATGAACGCGCAATCGTCCAGACGGCAGAAAAGCTGACGCGCCGCGACTAAAAGAGCGATGAAGATAGGCAGGTCGTATACCGAGCCCTCTTTTTTTATATCCGCCGGAGCGAGATTGACCGTGATATGAACGTTCGGGAAGGAATGCCCCGAATTTTTCACCGCCGCCTGCACACGCTCACGTGATTCGGATACGGCGGTATCGGGCAGTCCTACGAGATCGAATTTCGATTTGCCCATCGAAATATCCGCTTCGACCTCCACCATGAAGGATTTCATACCGAACATGCCTATGCTGTTCACTTTTGACACCATATCAGACGTCCCCTTTTAAGAACATTTGTTCGATATCATTATATGCGCCCGCAGGCGTTCTGTCAACAGGTTATTTGCTGCAGAGTCCTTACGAAGGCGGCGGCGATGAGCTTTTCGCGCTCGTCGTCCAGCTGCTTCAGCTCCGGGGCTTTTTCTCTGCCCTCGGTAAAAAGACGCATAAGGGTCGAAAAAGCCGTTTCATAGTCGTATTCGAGCAGCGGGTACAAGCCGTCCACACGGGATTTCAGTTCAAACAGCAGCTCCGTGAGATCGTATTCCTCCTCCGGAGAATAGCCGAAATATCGCAGCACTCTTTCGAGAGCCTCGAAAAAGAGCTCGCGCTCCGAGGGACGTTCGCAGCCTGTATCCTTTGCAAGGAGCGTGGTACAGCCCTCTAATTTATTCACGCGCTGGAGCTGGAGTTTTCCCACCGAAGCGGAAAAATCGTAGGACGCCTCCATGCGCGTCAGTTTTTCGGTGAACACACGATAGGCGCGTTCATATTTTTCCGTTTTTTTCTCATCCGGAAGGAACGTGAAGATCCGTCCGCAGTATTTCCCGTACGCCTTCATGGTATCGTTGTAGCCGAGCGTCATCGAAAAATCAATGGCTTCCCTGCCGAAATTCATGAACGTACCGAGATCGCGGGACGGCTTTATATATTTTACGCGGGGATGACGGATATAACCCTCGTGGTTGTTTTCCGTTTTGAGATCGACGACCGTGACCTCGTCCGCACCGAGACGGAACGCCGCCGCGACCGGGATATTATCGTAATACCCTCCGTCCATATACTCCTGTCCGTCGATCTCCATCAGCGGAAACACGGGGAAACACGCCGCCGACGCGGCGATCCACCGCCACGGCTCGTCGGTACCGCGCATATCCTCTTTCGTGATCTCCACCGGATCGAGCGACGGAAATTTTACGGTCATGAGGGCGTAGTCGATATCCGAACCGAAAAACTTCTCCGCGTTGAACATGCCTTTCAGCATTTCATGGAAAGGAGTCACGTCCGCGCCGTTTTTTGCTTTGAAATAATTTTTTATAAACGGGATAAGATTTTCCCGCTGTGAAAAAATGACGTCGAAGGATCTTTCAAAATTGATCCCGTTCACCATGATATCGTCGGCTTTCAGATTTTTCCACATTTCATACGCCGCGTCGAAATCATGCTGTACGTAAAATCCCGCGTTGATCGACCCGATGGACGTGCCCGTCGAGATACAGAATTCCTCGCCGAGCTCGTTCAGTGCTTTCCACGCGCCGATCTGATAGGCGCCCTTGGAGCCGCCGCCCGCAAATACGATCGCTTTTTTCATTCTTCCGCCGACCTCCCCGCCGTTTTTTTCAGAGCGGCATAACCGCGAAGGATCGGCTTCCGCAGCGGAAGCACGTTGATCCATATTGCAGAGAAAAACCGCCAGAAAAGGCTTTTTTCATCATAAATTTTTTCTTTTCTTTTCACGCTCCGGCAAACGGCAAGCACGTGAGAAACATCCGTGCCCTCGTCGCAGTGCGAAAAGGCGTCGCCCGCCGTAACGATACGCTGCCCGTCCGTCTTTTTTACTCTGTGAAGAAGAAGTCTGCCGTGTACCGAAATAAAAAGAATGATATCGCCCTTTTTCGCCGTTCCGTCAAACGGATAGAGAAAAGCCGTATCCCGTCCGGGCGCGATAAAAGGCGTCATGCTGTGCCCCGTGACGGTAAGCGGAAAAGGCCCGGAGCCGGCTTTGAACCAGACTTCGAGCTTTTTTATCAGCTCCGCTCCCGAAAGAACGGTATTTTTTACACGGATATCTTCTTCTTTCATCTTATCGGAAAACGCTCATATCCTCGCAGAGGAGCCCCGTTCTTACCGCCCGGAGCACCGGCACGCTCTTTCCGAGGTACCCCTCCACGCTCTCCATGAGCTGTACGGGATTGAGATTGAACACACTGCCCGCCGGCAGGACGACTTTCAGCGTCAGGCCGCCGTCGGTACCGATCTCGAATTTCTTTATATGCTCGGATACGTTTACGGTCTTTATGATCTTTTTTCCGCAGGATTTGCCGCTTTTTTCACAGGTAAGCTCTCCCGACGTGAGAGCGTCAAACAGCTCGTCGGCCGTAACGGCGCTATTGTCGAGCGATACTTCATATTCGCCCCACGCGATCTCCGCGGGTTTATTGAACGGCAGATAAGCCTCCTCCACCCGCATTCCCTCGGGCATGACGGCGTTGAGACGATCCTTTATCTCTTCGCAGGTCATATCGCCCACGATGCGGATATCCACCGGCTCCTTCAGCCCCTCGATGCCGAGGGAGAGCGCGAGAAGGAACGAAATATACGGATGCGGATTGAAGCCCTCGGTGTACCACAGAGGAATATCCGCCCGCCGGACGGCGCGCTGCATCAGACGGAACATATCAAGATGAGAAACGTATTTTATCCTGCCCTGCTTGGAGAGCGTCAGTCTTACCTCAAACATCGCAGTGACCTCCGTTCAGCTTATTCGCCCCGCATCCCGCGCATTTCACACGGCACTGCTCGGTGGTCTCGGCGCGCTTCGACTTTTCGTTTTCTCTTTCAAGGAAGCCCTTGCTCACGCCGTAATCGAGATGATCCCACGGAAGAACTTCGGAATACTCTCTTCTGCGGTTGGCGTAGAATTCGGGATCGAGCCCGCATTTATCAAAGCATGCAAGCCACGTTTCATATAAAAACTGCTCTTTCCAGCTGTCGAATTTACAGCCCGCTCTCCACGCCGTTTCGATGACGTCGGCAAGCCTTCTGTCGCCGCGGGCGAACACGCCCTCCAAAAAGCTGGTGGGAATATCGTGGAAGCTGATGTTTATCTTCTTGGACGGAACGGTCTCTTTCAGATGGTTCTGTTTTTCCTCCAGTTCTTTTCTCGTCGCCTGAGGCTCCCACTGGAACGGAGTGAAGGGCTTGGGCACGAAGCTCGACGCGCTCACGCTCACGGTGCAGCCCTTTCCCTTGGGCTTGTCGGGATTGCGGTAGAATTCGTCCACGACCTTTTTCGCGAGGATGCCGATGCCCTCGACGTCCTCGGGCGTTTCGGTGGGCAGACCGAGCATGAAATAGAGCTTCACGGCGCAATAGCCGCCGGAGAACGCGATACGCGAGGTCTCGAGCAGCTCTTCTTCGTTCACGTTTTTATTGATGACGTCGCGCATACGCTGTGTGCCCGCTTCGGGCGCGAAGGTAAGCCCCGAACGGCGCACGGCGCTGAGCTTCTGCATGAGCTCGTCCGAAAAATTGTCCACGCGCAGCGAGGGCAGAGCGACGTTGACCTTCTGCGAGGGCGTCCAATCGAGAAGCTTTGAAAGCAGCTCCTCGATCTTCGAATAGTCCGACGAGGAAAGCGAACAAAGGGATATTTCGTCATAACCGGTATTTTTTATCAGGGCTTTGCACTGCTCGTTGATCGTATCGACGTTCTTCTCCCGGATGGGGCGGCTCAGGAAACACGCCTGACAGAAACGGCAGCCGCGCGTGCAGCCGCGGAAGATCTCGTGGGTAACGCGGTCGAACACCGTGTCGATATACGGCACGATGAATTTATCGGGATATTCGACCTTATCGAGGTCTTTTACGATGCGTTTGGTTATTTTTTCCGGCGCGCCGTCAAGAGGCGTTACCGCGTTTACCGTGCCGTCGGCGTTATAGGACACGTCGTACAGAGACGGAACGTACACGCCGGGGATCTTCGCGGCGGCACGCAGGAATTCCTCTTTCGAGGCTCCCCTCTTCTTGCACTCCGCATATAAGTCCATGATCTCGGAGTTCACTTCTTCTCCCTCGCCGAGGCTGAAAAGATCGAAGAATTCCGCGATGGGCTCGGGATTGCATACGCAGGGACCGCCGCCCATAACGATGGGGGAAAGTCCTTTTCTGTCCTTCGCTCTTACCGGAACGCCCGCGAGGTCGAGCATATTGAGCACGTTCGTATAGCAAAGCTCATACTGCAGCGTGAACGCGATGAAATCGAAATCCTTTATGCTGTCGCCGCTTTCAAGAGCATAAAGCGGGATACCGTTTTTTCGCATCTGTTCTTCCATATCCGGCCACGGCGCGAACACGCGTTCGCACCAGGTATCCTCGCGCTTGTTGGCGGTATGGTACAGGATCTTCATGCCGAGGTGCGACATACCGATCTCGTAGTTATCCGGGAAGCAGAAAGCAAAACGGATATCCACCTTGTTTTTGTCCTTTATCACGCTGTTCAGCTCGCCGCCGGTGTAGCGGGCGGGCTTCTGAACGAGCGGAAGTATTTTCTGAAGCTTTTCGTTCATCCTTTACACATCCCTAAAAAGAATCTGTTTTATCTTTATATTTTACCATCTTGTTTTTCTTTTTTCAATAGTCTGTAAAAGATATGTTTTACCCTGCCGCCGTACGTTACGACAAAACAATACCCCGTAAATACCGCCGTACCTCCCCACGGACGACGCATAAGCATCTGTGCCGCGCAAAACACAGAAAGAAACACAAGACTGCTCTCTCCGGCAAGGCGACAGAGACGCTCCGCACGCTCTTCTCCGCATTTTTCCGCCAGCAGAAGTTTCAGGCTTCTTCCTCCGTCTAAAAAAGGCACCGGCAGGAGATTGACGAACCCGAGCCGAAGATTGACGAACGCCGCCGTATATAAAGCATCCGCCGAAAAACGTTCCGCCGCGGGGTACAGGAGCGCCCCGAGAAGGACGTTTGCCAAAGGCGCGCTCAGCAGCACGGCAGCGTTTCTCCGCACGGACATAAGCTCCGTTCCCGTGCAGCGGATCGCCGCGCCGCCCGGATGGAGCGTCAAACGGATATCGCGGCAGCCGAAACCGATCAGGAAGCAAAGATGAACGCACTCGTGGAGCAGCGCGCTGACGAACACCACCGTGAGCAGCTCTCCCGCGTCGCTGTTGGCGGCGAAAGCGGCGAAAGCGGCAAAGGCAAAAGTGATATGGATTTTTATTTTTCCGAGCTTAAGATACATTTACGGCGTTTTCCAGCAAAAGCATCGGTTCGCATTTTACGCCGCGGATATGCAGCTCGAAATGCAGATGCGGTCCGGTGGCCAGTCCGGTCTGCCCCACGAACGCGATCACGTCGCCCGCTTTTACAAGGTCGCCTTTTTCGGCGTTCAGCGACGAGCAATGGCAGTAAAGAGTCTCGATCCCGTTCCCGTTGTCGAGCTTTACGTAATTCCCGCTCATTTCACCCGTGCCGCAGGCGACGACCTCACCGTCGAGCGCGGCCAGGATCGGCGTTCCCTCCGGCGCGGCGATATCGGTGCCGGAATGAAAACCCTCCGTTGAGTAGACCGGATGAACACGGGGACCGAAGCCCGATGTAAAATTCCCGTTCACGGGCATTACCGCCTCCGGGAAAGAGGACAGAACGGAAACGTCCACGTTCTCCGCCCCGTCGGGCGTATCGGAGTCCTCGCCGCCCGCGCCTTCATACTCTTCTTTTATTTCCGTCGTTTCCTCGGAGGAGGCCGTCGTTCCCTCCGTCGTCCGTTCCTCGGTCGTTTCATGCATGAAATTATAAGGGATATATTCGGCGATATCCTTATCCTCCGCCATGAGCGTGAGATAATCCTCCTTCAGCACGCCGAAAAAAACGGCGTTCAGCTTGTACGCACAGAAAAATATCCCGAAGATCAGCACCGCGAATACGATCTGCAATAGCGTGAGTTTTACAAACAGATCCTCTTTTTCGGTCTCCGTTTTCTTTTTGTCCCGCATCATGGTCCTCTCCTTTTCCGTCTTACGGTATGTATATGAGGCCAAAGGACAAAAAAGAACCGGCCGGAAGCAAAGCCACCGACCGGCGAACGAAAATTTCTTATTTGAGTTCCGCGTTTACCTTGTCGAAGGTATCGGTGATCTCCTTTTCGGGAGCACCGGTAATAAGGCTTACGGCTACGATCACGATAAGAGCAAGGATGAAAGCGGGAAGCAGCTCGTAGATGGCAAACACGCCGCCGAGCTTCGCGATAACGAACTTCCAGAGGAATACCATGCCGCCGCCCGCGATCATGCCGGCAAGCACGCCCCACTTGTTCGTCTTTTTCCAGAAGAGCCCGCAGAGAACGGCGGGGCCGAACGCAGCGCCGAAGCCCGCCCACGCGAAGGATACGATACGGAACACGGAGCCGTCGGGATTCCACGCGAAGAACACGCCGATCAGGGAGATCACGATGACCGAGATACGGGCAACGAGCATGAGCGTTTTTTCGGACATTTTGATCTTGCCGAAGTTGACGAGGATGTCCTGCGTCGCGCTCGAGGAAGCCGCGATCAGCTGGGAATCGGCGGTGGACATGGTGGAAGCGAGGATACCGGAGATGAAGATGCCCGCGCCGAACGCCGGAAGCCAGCCGTGAGAAGCGATGAACTTGGAAATATCCACGATGATCGTTTCGGCGGCGGAAGCGGAAGCGTAGGGACCTACGATGCCCTGCTGCATGAGGGAATAGCCGACCACACCGATCAGAATAGCGACGCCCATGGAAATAACGACCCATACGCTCGCGATACGGCGGGACATTTTGAGCTTCGCGGGATCGTCGATCGCCATGAAGCGAAGAAGGATGTGGGGCATACCGAAGTAGCCGAGGCCCCACGCCATCGTGGAAGCAACGGGAAGAGCGCCGTAGGAGCCGGTCTCGCCGGTGGCGACGCTGAAGCCCTTGAATACGTCGAGATAACCGTTCAGTCCCTTCACGTTCTCAACAACGGGGCCGAAGCCGCCGACGGTGGAAGCGCCGATGCCGACAACAATAATGAGAGCGATCGTCATGACGATGGACTGGATAAGGTCGGTCGTGGAAGCGGCGAGGAAGCCGCCGAGCGTGCAGTACACAACGATGACGGCGGCGGAAAGGATCATCGCAAGATGATAATCCATGCCGAACAGGCTGCCGAACAGCTTGCCGCAGGCGGAGAAGCCGGAAGCGGTATAGGGAATGAAAAAGATGATAATGATGAGAGCTGCGATCAACGAAAGGACATTCTTACCGTCGCCGAAGCGCTTGGAGAAAAATTCGGGGATCGTAACGGCGTCTATTTTTTCGGAATATACGCGGATACGCTTGGCTACCACAAGCCAGTTGATATAGGTACCGATCGCAAGACCGACCGCCGTCCATACGGCTTCGGCGATACCGGTCATGAGAGCGAGTCCGGGAAGACCCATCAGAAGCCAGCCGCTCATGTCGGACGCTTCGGCGCTCATGGCGGTGACAAGGGGACCCAATTTTCTGCCGCCGAGATAGAAGTCGTCGGTATTCTTGTTTTTTCTGGAGGTGACGATGCCGATCACGATCATGAACGCGAGGTAAATGACGATGGCGGCAATGATCATAACGTCGTTTTTGCTCATAATGCTCCTCTTTTCTTTTTTGAGAATAACATGGGAAGTATAGCACAAACGAAAACAGACCGCAATACAGAATAAAGTTTATACTTTTTGCAAAAACAAAATAAAAAAATCACCTGTAAGTCATTGGATCTACAAGTGATTTTCATATAAACCGTATTTCGTACCGTACTTTGCAACAAAAATAAACTTATGCTTTTTTGATACCGCCGATCAGCAGAGGAAGATACTGTGAAGCGTAGTTTTTCAACGAAAACGACCAGTTGCACATACACCATTCGCTGATCATGGCTCTTTCGCACATGGCGTAGAGCCTTACGATGTCGTTGACCGTCATATCGGTGGTGAGCTCCCCTCTTTCCTGCCCTCTCACAACGATGCGGCGCAGGAGCTTATAATAGAAGCGGTCGGTATCGAGCAGACTTTTTTCGCCCTTGCGGATGAGCTGGGTGGCATAGAGCTTCGCCAGCAGATTCTGGTCGATCTTGTTGTCGATCAGGTCGAAAAGCTCCCGGTTCAGAAAAAGAAGCACGTCGAAGCTGTTCATATCCTCGGGGATATCGTCACAGAGCTCTTCGTACTTTTCGTCAAAAAGATACGACAGAGAATTCAGGAGCTCGTCCTTGCTTTCAAAATAATGATAGAAAGACCCCTTGGACGTACCCGAGGCTTCCACGATATCGTCCACCGTGGTATCGTCGTACCCCTGCGTATAAAACAGATCCCACGCGGCGGTCACGATCTTGGTTTTCGTATTCTTGCTTTTTTTCGGCATAGTTCATCACCATGCATATTATATAACGGTTTTTTCCGTCGTGCAAGTTTTCCTTTTGCGCTTTTTCACCGTTTCCGGAAAATTCAATTCCGGATCCCGAACTCGGAACTCCGAATTCTTTCCATGACCCGTTCGGCGACTTCCACCAACTTGAATTTTATCTTATATCCGCCTTCGGGCTTTACCACGTGCTCGCCTTCACCGTCAAAGACCGCGAAAACGTCGGCGTCCGCCTCCGCCGCGGCAGCGGGAAGGCAGAGAGGCGGAAACATCACGCACCACCAGTTTTTTCCTTCGCCCGTGCCTAAAGCGACCCGCAGCGCGGTATAGCGTCCGGCAGGAAGAGTTACGTCGCCGTACGCACGCACACCGAAATATTCGTTCACGATATACGCCTTTGCGGAATAATCGAATCCGTTTTTTTTCAGCACCTTGTCGGCGATCTTTTCGATATCGGCAAGATACGGCGTCAGCTTTTCTTCCGCTTCGGCGGCGGTGACGGAGCCGTCGAAGATCCGGGCGCCGCTTTCGAGCAGAGCGTCCCGGACTTTCAATTTCACCTCCTGCGCCTCTGCAGAATCGGAATCGGCGGTGATATGCAGGCGCAGAACGCCCTCGCGCACGTTTTTGCACGCGGAAGCATAATCGGCGAAACTGCATACGCAGAGCGTAAGGGTCAGTATGAGCGCGGCGATCCCGCAATATGTTCTGTTCATCAAAAAAAACGTCCTTCCCATCGGTTGTCAACGGGAGTATGGACGTTTTCGGAAAAAATTATGCACAAGAGGAAAAAATCAATCCGGTATTATTTCCACACCGACGGGAACGGTTCGACAGGGGCAGACAAAGGGAGTGATCTCTTTCATCTTTTCCGCAGCGGAAAGGCAGGAGGCTTCCTCGACGAAAAGGCCGAAAAAGCAGGAACCGCTGCCGGACATAGAGGCGTAATACGCGCCGTTTTCCCGCAGGGCGGTTTTTATTTTTTCGCCTTCGGGCAGATCGACGAGCTGTTCGAAAATATTCAGCGAATATGCGGCCGCTTTTCTCCCCTCGCCGTTTTCATAGGCGCTGAGCACGGCTCCGTTATCCGGATGACAAAGCTCATCGGCGGTATCGAAGCGCCGGAACGCCGCGCCGGTGGAAACGCCCACATCGGGTTTCGCTAAAAGCACGAAAGAAGCAAACGGAGGAAGAGCGGTCATTTCCTCGCCTTTATGAAGGCAAAGCCGCGTGCCGCCCGCCAGACAAAACGGAACGTCCGCGCCGACCCTCAGCGCGATATCGAAAAGCTCTTCGCGGGTCAGTTTGCCGGGGATAAGCTCGTTGAGCGCGTACAGTACCGCCGCCGCGTCCGCGCTGCCGCCCGCCAGTCCCGCTTCGGAGGGGATGCGCTTTTCGATATGGATCTTCACGCCGCATTCCGCGCCGGAGGCTTCCAGATAATATGCCGCCGCTTTATTCGCCGTATTGCGCTCATCGCAGGGGATACCGGGCACGGAACAGGTCAGTTCGATGCCTGCGGGGGCAAGATCGACCTCTGCGGTATCGTACAGCGACACCGACTGCATGATCGTGTTTATGGCGTGATAGCCATCCGGCAGACGTCCGGTAAGATCCAGCGAAAGATTTATTTTCGCGTAAGCTTTTATCAACATAAAACAACACCGTCTTTCAAAAAATATCTTAACATTTTTTTCTTTGTTTGTATATACGGTTTGCAAATTTTCATATTATGGGGTATAATATCGTCAGGAACCGGAAGGGAGCGATATCCATGGAAAACTATTTCGATCTGCACGTTTACACGAACAATACGAAGGGCGGCAACGACAAGGTGTCTTTTCTGTGCGAGACAGCGGTGGCGAAAGGCATCAACGCGATCGCCTTCACCGACGTATGCGCCGTAGATCTTTTTGAAAAATACGATATGAAACGCAGGCTCCGCCACTCGTATTTCGATATGACGAGAGCAAGAAGCGTATTTTTCGGCTCCGTGCTCGTACTGTGCGGGATCGAATTCGCGCAGGCCGCCGCCGATAAGGAGCTCGTGGATACGATCCTTTCAAAGCAGGAATACGATATCGTGCTCACCTCCGTCACGCGGTATACCAACGGAAAAGAATTCGATATCACGTTTGAAACGCCGCAGGAGGACTTTAACGCCTTCGCTTCGGACTACGCCGATCTTCTCCTGCGCACCGTAAACGAGACTGACTTCGACGTTCTTTCAAAGCCCCTCGCGCCGCTCAGGAACACAACGGCCGATTTCGGCTTTTTTGAAGAATGTATGCTGCCCGTCATGAAGGCTCTCGCAGAAAAGGAAAAAGCGTTGGAGATCGACACGAAGGATCTGCTCGGCAGCGAACGCATAAGAGATCTGTACATCCGTTTACTCAAAGCGTTCCGCGAATACGGCGGCAAATACGCGGTGATCGGAAGCGAGAGCAAATTCAATGAAGAAATCGGAAACGGGTCGGATATTGCACAAACCGCAGCAAAAATGGCCGGATTTTCCGCCGTCACCCTGTATGACAAGCGCATCCCTTACACGTTTGATATCTGAACGAAAATGTAAAGATAATAACTTTACTTTGTTGATAACTTTGTTCAAAATGTTGATAACTATACGTTTTCGGTCAATAAACCGTTTTTTAACGAGCAAAACAATCATCGCTCGTAAAGCAATATAGCTTTACAATGTTAAAAATGTCAGTTCAATGTTTAAAAAGCGGGCAAAAATGTCAAACGGCACGAAGCAATACAAAAACCGGAGCGTTCCCGTTCGGAGCGCTCCGGTCCTTTATTTACGATTCGGTTTTTCTTATTTTCTGCGATCGTTTCTGCCGCCCTTGCGGTCGAAATCTCTGCGGGGCTTGCGGGGAGCATCGTCAAGGTCGTTTTCGGGAGTAAGACCTTCTACCTTGATGAGAGCGTTTCTTCTGGAGAGATTGAGTCTGCCCTGATCGTCGGTGGGAAGTACTTCTACGATGATCTCATCGCCTACGTTCACAACGTCCTCGACCTTTTCGGTGCGTTTCACGTCGAGGTGGCTGATGTGTACCATGCCCTCGCGGCCGGGAGCGATCTCTACGAACGCGCCGAAGCTCATGAGTCTGGTAACAACACCCTTGTAGATAGCGCCGACCTCGGGCTCAAGAACGATGGTGTTGATGATACCGAGAGCCTTGTTGCAGTTATCAAGATCGGTACCGGAAATGAATACGCTGCCGTCGTCTTCGATGTCGATCTTAACGTCGCATTCCGCGCAGATCTTCTGGATGACCTTGCCCTGCTTACCGATAACGTCGCCGATCTTGTCGGGATCGATCTTGGTGTTGAGCATCTTGGGAGCATACTTGGAGAGTTCTTTTCTGGGCTCGGGGATCACGGGAAGCATGACCTCATCGATGATCTTGCAGCGAGCCTTATAGGTCTTCTCAAATGCTTCCTTTACGATCTCGGGGGTAAGACCGTGAAC
>JAZLHN010000253.1:0-6017 GCA_045616815.1 Acutalibacteraceae bacterium | reverse complement strand
AAATTTTTGTTTGAAGAGTAAAAACGAGGCATATGAATCATAACGCCTCCCCTCTTAGGGGAGGGGTGATCCCCCGCAGTGCGGGGGAATGTCACGAAGTGACAAGGGGGACGGCGCCGTCAGCGCGACCTTGTGTCGGTGGAGAGGTTCATTGCTCGGTTTTCCGTAAAATCGTTGTCGCGGCGGCAGTTACGGAACCTCTCCGCCACGCTTACGCGCGGCCCTCCTCCCCTAAAAGGGGAGGCGTTGTGTTAGAAATGTTTCGCGCGCTCCCGCAACTACTCCGCGCTAACCTGCAATTTAACGATCCGCTTATTTCAATAAGACAAAAGAACGGCAGAGCTCTCTGCCGTCCTTTTTTATACTCGAAAAAAAATTTTTAATCTCCGTTTACTTTGCAAAACAGGTCGAAAAACAGCGCGTCGCGGTCGATATTCTTCACCGCGCGCATGAAGTGACGGGAAGAGTCGTGGCTCCAGTAAAGCCCGCCGTCGTGCTCCTTGTAGCAGTCGAGCACGCGGAACGCCTCGCTCACGTCGGGCGTTTCGGTGAGGTAGGGCGTATGGATGAGCTCCGTTTCGTACCATTCGGGATGTACGATCCAGCCCACCGCGGTCACGTCCCAGATAACGCGGGAATAGGCTCTGCCGTTGTCGGCGTCGCGCACCAGAGAAGTAAGATACGAGCCGATCGCCGTTTTGCCATCGATGAACCGCTCGAGCTCGGACGTTGACGTCGTGAATTTATCCACCACGCCCTTGCAGGGAAGCTGGATAAGCGGCGCGCCGCAGTCGAGAATGATCCGGGAGGCCTCTCTGTCCTGCATCAGATTGTATTCGGTCGCAAAAGGCTCGTGCACCTCGGTGCCGCCGAGCCATACGACGACGATGCGGTCGATGATCTCCGGCGCCATGAGAATAGCGGAGGCAACGTTGGTGATTGCGCCGATGGCAACGACGTACAAGGGCTCTTCCGGTGAAAAACGCATCGCCCTTTCTATGAGGTCGCGCGCCGCGGGGGAATCCACCGCCTGCCCGTCCATAAAGCTCTGCGAGCCACGGAAAACATAACCCTCCGTTTCGTTCACGCCCATGAGCCCGAGGATCTTCAATATCTCCTCAAAGCTTTCTTCCATCCCCTCGCCGGCGGTCGGCGCGGGATCGTGCGTGAAAGGAGCGGCGTATACCGCGTCAAGGAACAGCTCGCCGCGCTCGTGGAGCCGTCTTGCGTAGGTGAGCGCGAACTGATCGTCCACCTCGTTTTTGGTATCGGTGTCGAGCACCATATGTACTTTCCCCTGCGCGGGGGCAAGCTTTTTGAGTCTTTCAAGCTCGGTCATCGGCTCATCCTCCGTTTATTTCTTCATCTCGGCAAGCTCACGGTAGCTGATGAGCTTCACGCCGTTCACCTCGAACGCCTTATGCGTTTCGGGGTCTTTCATCACGAGATATTCCCAGTAGCGTCTCTGCCACGTGCCGGTGATGGCTTTCATTTCGTCGGTGGGCATGGCGGGATGCACGTAGGTCTCGCTGATCCCCTTGGGGATATTGATGAGATAATCAATGAAATTCTTTTTGAATTCCTCGTAGCTTTCGCCCGTCTTGATGCTTTCGGGGAAGATCAGATAATCGGGCATCGGCACGTGATTGATCTTTCCGAAAAAGCCGGAGAAGCGGCACGCGGCGCGGAAAAGCCACAGAGGCGTACCCTCTGGGCATTCGCTGTCAAGGGGCTTTGAGAACATGCGGAAGGGATAGCCCTTTTTGCCGCAGAGCGCGAGCGTCATGGGCAGGAGCTTCAGTTTTCCGTTGAGTCCGTACACCGCGCCCATGTGGGAATCGACGTGCGACGGCTTCATACCGCGCATCTCACAGTATTCGATCTGCGCAAGGCTCTCCGCCACGGCTTCATCATAGTCGCAGTGCGCCTCGAAATCCTCGCTCTCGGGCCACATCCTGCCGTTTTCGTCTTCAAGAGATCTTCCTTTCGTGAGACTTCCCCACGGAAAACGTGCTTTCCATTCGTTGGTATGCGTAAGATGAACGCCGATGGCGAACTGCGGGTGATCCTTCGCGAAAGCGATCGCCTCGTCCGCCCCGGGACAGGGCGTCATGATAGTGGAAGAATAGATACATCCCGAGGTGAACAGATCCATGACCGCCTCGTTCGCGGAATGACAGAGACCGAAATCATCGGCGTTTATCACAAGAAATTTTTCAGCCATAATACGATACGCTCCTATAAAATTCATTTACGATTAGGATAAACTATTTTCATGGGCAAATCAAGTATTATTCGATAAACACTTGCAAAACGAAAAAAAACAATGTAAAATAAACTATCACATAATAACCCACGGAGGATAATTTTATGAAAACGTTCAAAAAGGTATTATGCGTTCTTCTGAGCGTTCTGCTTCTCTCCTCGCTCTGCGTTCCCGCGTTCGCGGAAGAGTTCCCGGCGGAGGAAGAGGAAAAAGAGCATCAGAAGCTCGTAGTATTCGTAGAAGGCATCGGCGCGAGAGATATCCGCGAAGTCGGTACCGACAAAAATCTCTTCCCGCCCGAAGCAGGCGATATCGTAAGCGCCGTACTGAAGGCTCTGCCCGCGATCACGCAGGCGATCTTAACGCAGGACACCGCCGTTATGGAACAGCCCCTCGTGGATGCGGTAAACAGTCTGTTCCTCCCCGTTTCCTGCGATGAAAACGGCGTTCCCTCCCCCGACACCTATTTCGACTGGGAATGGCCCTCCGACGAGTCTATTCTCGAATCCTATAATTCCGACGATCCTCACGCCAGAGTTGTTTACTGCTACGACTGGCGTCTGAGCATGCAGACCATCGTTGCCGGACTTCACGAGTTCATCGAGCACGTGATCGAGGTCACCGGCGTTGACTCCGTTTCGCTCGTAGGCTTCAGCATGGGCACGAGCACCGTTATGTCTTACCTCAAAATGTACGATTACGAATACGTAAGCGAGGTCGTACTTCTCGCAGGCGCGTTCACCGGCGTGAGCAGCTGCGGCGAACCCTTCTCCGGTCAGGTCTATCTGGAGAGCGATCCCCTCGTCCGTTTCGTAGACGGCATGATGAACACCGACGACAGCCTTATGAACGTGTTCCTCGTTTCTCTGCTCCACGCGCTCAACGACGTGGGTCTGATGGACAAGGTGGTCGATCTCGGCAATCTTCTCATTGAAAAGCTCAGCCCCGCCGTATACGATCAGGTATTCGCGCAGACCTTCGCCACCATGCCCGGCATGTGGGCGCTCATCGCTCCCGAGGATTATGAACCCGCCAAAGCCATCCTCGGCGGCAAGCTTCCGCAGAGTTACATCGACATCATCGACTGGTACCACTACGAAGTGCAGGCAAACAACGAAGAGCTCATTCAGGGCTGCTTCGACAGAGGCATCAACTTCGGTATCGTCACCAAGTACGGCTTCGCCGTAACGCCCGTCATCAGCGATATCAACTCCATGTCCGACTCCGTTATCGACACCAAATACGAGTCCTTCGGCGCGACCTGCGCTCCCGTAGGCGAAACGCTCGGTGAGGATTACGTACAGGCGGTCGCCAACGGTCACGACTGCATCGCTCCCGACAACATGATTGACTCCTCCACCTGCAGATTCTGCGACTATACGTGGTTCGTAAAGAACGTGGCGCACTCCAACGAATACAGCGCCATGATGGACGTATGCCGTCCGATCATCGACGCGGATCATCAGATCACCGTATGGGACGAAGCCCCCATCGCCGAAGAGGGCGAAGAGCAGGAAGTGCGTTATCCGCAGTTCTGCGTCTTTGACGAAGCGACCGGAAAGGTCGTTCCCCTCACCGCGGAAAACGATTACGTAAAATATACCGTTGATCCTTCGCAGGAAAACGCGTTCACGATCTTCGCCGACTTTGTAAGAAACTTCATTTCCTACATGAAGCACACGTTAGATAACTTCAAGGCGCAGATCCGCGCTTTCACCCAAAAGATCCTCAGCTTCGGCGGTAAAGTATGCTGAAACCTCTGAACGAGGAAAAACAGGGCGCGATATACGCCTTCCTGCACTTCTCCATCGAAGTGATCTGTTTTTACCGTTTGTTTTCAGAGAGAAGCGAATGGGACAGCCTCTGGCTCTGCGCGCTGACGTACGACGCGCTCGCCTTTGTTCCCCAAAGCTTTTTCGGCATATTGACCGACAAATATCCGAAAATAAAAGCGGCGCCGTCGGGATTTATCCTTGCGGCGCTTTCCTTTTTGCCTCTCGGGAAATATATCTCCCTCGTGCTTCTCACTCTCGGCAACGCGCTGATCCACATTGCGGGCGCCAACGCGACGCTGCGCGCCGCCCACGGTAAAACGGCGCCCTCCGGTATCTTTGTGGGCGGAGGCTCCTTCGGCGTGATCGCGGGACAGCTTTTAGGAAGCGCGGGAAATAAAACGCTGATCGTATTTCCGCTCGTTCTATGTATCGTCGGCTTTATCGTGACGCTTCTTCTGCCGCGTTATACCGATATGACCGCTCCCGCCTCCGGCTTCCGGGAGGCGAACGAAAAGCTTCCGGCCGGCACCGTCGTTCTGCTGATGTTTCTTACCGTGGCGGCGCGGGCGTATATCGGCTACGCGATCCCCACGGCATGGAACAAAAAGACGTGGCAGACCGTTCTTCTGTTCGTTTGCATGGGCATAGGAAAAATGCTCGGAGGCGTATTCGCCGACCGCTTCGGCTCGCGGAAGACCGCGGTCATGAGTCTGCTCGCCGCGCTGCCGTTTCTTCTGTTCGGCGATAAGCTCATGGCGGTGTCGCTCTTCGGCGTGCTGCTTTTCAGCATGACGATGCCCATTTCCCTCGGCGTGCTCGTATCGTCACTCGCCGATCAGCCCGGACTATCCTTCGGCATCACCACCGTGGGTCTTTTCACGGGAACGCTGCCGGTTTTCTTTATAAAGCCGCATTCCCTTACGGCGCATATCGTCATCGTGACCGTACTTACCCTCGCTGCCGCGGTGTGCTTCTTTATTGCGGCGGCCGACAACACGAAAGAGAGGAAAAATCAATGTTCATAAACGTACTCGACGTTTTATCCCCCATGGGCGCGGCCAAGGAAGCGCTCACCACCCCCACGGGCATCGCGGTATTAGCGGCACTCATTCTCATTCTTCTTGCCGCCGTACTACTCATCGTAAAAAAGGTGCGGAAAAAGAGCACTGCACAAAAACCCGCTGCCGCGGTAAAGGAGGAAAACGAACGTGACGATGATCCGAACGCTTGACGAACTCTCCCCCATCGCCTCCGCAGACGAGGCGCTCTCCTCCCCCGTCGGGACGGCGATATTGATCGCTATGATACTGCTGCTCATCGCCGCGGTTATCGTGATCACAGTAAAGGTAAAAAAGAGAAACGCAAAGGCGGAACAGCAGCCGGCGGAAAACGACTCCGCGGACGGTGAAGCGCCGTGACGACCTTCTTTCTGTCGCTTCTATCCTCGCTCGTTTTTACCCTCGGAGCGGAAGCGGCGGTCGTTTTCGCGCTCACAAGAAGAAAGGATTTTCTGTTTGCAAGCTTCGTTCTGAACGCGCTCACCAATCCGCTGCTGAACTCCCTGCTCGTCTTTCCGCTGCATTTTTTCGGAACGGCGGGCTACGTCGTATGCGCCGTGCTCGGAGAGCTCTGCGTTTTCCTCGGTGAAGCGTATCTGTACCGTCTGTTCACCCTTGCCCCGGTAAAAAAATGCGTATTCGTCTCTTTGGCAGCCAACGCCGCCTCCCTCGGTATAGGACTGCTCCTCCGCGCCGTGATGTAAAAATTCGGAATTCGGACTTACATTCTGAACAGATGAAATGGGGGATGTAAAAAAAGCGAAGATCGTATAAAACTAAACAAAATAAGGGATTTTTCAAAAGCAAAAGCCTGAAAACACCCCTTAAAACAACTTGGATACAAAAAAACAATTATTTATTGTGTTTTATACTACGGACAAACTTCGCCTCTCGACGTACTTTTGTACGCCTTCGGGC
>JAZLHN010000252.1:0-13772 GCA_045616815.1 Acutalibacteraceae bacterium | reverse complement strand
ATCGGAACCGGAAATTGCAGTTTAGCGGCTTCGCCGCTAAACTGCCGAGAGTTGAAAGTTGAGAGTTGAAAGTTGAGATGTGGAGGGGCTTCGCCCGTACCCGTTTATATAAAAGTAGGTACAAACGGGAGCAACTATAACAATATATCGTTCTTAATGTTGTTGAACAAGTGAAAAGTTTCAAGTGATAGAATCAAATCGCGCAAGCGATTTCCTTATCTCAACTCTCAACTTTTAACTCTCAACTCTTTTTTTGTTTGAACGCCTCCGGCGTTCAAACAAAAATTTATCGCTCCGTCAGGACAACAAAAAGCCACGCATTTTTCAGCGTGGCTCATTGTAAGATTTACTTTGATTCCGAAATCCGACTTCCGAATTATTCCACGATGCCTTCGAGGAAGTTCACGTCCGTTACGCTGCCGTCGGAGGCGATGCGGAAGGTGCGTACCTCGTGCGGGAGGAAATCTGCCTTGAAGCCCGCACCGAGCATATCGCACAGGATATTGACGCGCGTTTCCTTTCCTCTCGTCTCGTAAAATCTCGCGATCACGTCGCCGGAGCCGTCCTCGCAGAGCTTGAACGCCGTCATGAGGATGTTTTCCTTGTTGACGTCCAGGAAGCTCGCTTTCTGCGGGCGGGTGCCCTTGCGGAAGCTGGCGGGCACGGGGATCGGACGGATATTGAACTTCGCCGCCTCGTTGGTGATATCGCTTTCTTCGATCTCGCCGCCGCAGACGTAAACGCCGTACTCAAAGCGCTGCATACCCTCGTCGCAGAAGTTGAAGTCCGCCGCGGGACGGGGGGAATAGTGGTCGGCGAAGATCACGTTTCTCAGAAGCGTGATGCGCATATTGTTTCCGGGACAGTCGTAGCTGTATTTGGAATCGTTGAGGAGGCCGAGACTGCGGCGGACGCCGCCGTTATCAAAGCCGATCGCGCCCCATCTCTGCGCGGGCTCCTCTTCGCCGTTGGTCGGGCGTTTGATGAAGCCGCCGGGGATCTCGTAGGTGTTTCCGGTGTTTTCACCCGCCACGGGGAAGCTCATTTTGAGCAGGGTGAATTGTTCGTCCCAGAGCGCCTTGCACTTGACGCGCAGTACCTTCTGTCCCGCGCCGAGGATGAAATCCTGATGGAGCCTCGATTTTCCGAAGGTGTGAATGACTCTTACCACGGCTCTCGCGGGGCCTTTTTCCACGAGCTCCACGCTCTTTACGTCCATTACGCCCTTTATTTCGTGGAACGTGAATACGTTGTGCGCCCACGTGTCGGTCTTGTGGTCGTCGATCACGGTGGGGATCGCCACGGGCTTGTCCTTGCCCGCATAGTCGAAGCCGGTCTTCTTGTCCACGAGCCTCGTGATGAAGCCCGTTTCCTTATCGAAAGCAACGGAAAGATATTCGTTTTCCATCGAAACGCCGTCGGCTTTCACGTCGGAGGCGGGAGAAACGGTCTCGTCGTTGTCGTGCCAGTATTCGAGATGATAGGTGCGGTAGCCGAAGGCGGGCAGCTTCGCTATGAACAGCGTGTCGAGGTGGGAGTCGTTGGAACGGGAGGAACGCACGTTCTGGAATACGACGTCGTTTCCTTCGTCGTCCTTTACGGACTTAGAAGCGTTGTACGTTCTCACCGGTACCTCCACGGGGAAGGAGAGCGGATTGAATACCACCACGGGACGCGGGAATTTATCGCCCGCACTCTGATTCCTGACCTCGCACACGGGGTCGGAAACGCCGTCCACCCACGTGTCGATCTCGCGGGTGATACGCAGCAGCGCTTCGTTTGCCAGACGGTCGGCGATCGTGATCGCGTGCCCCTCGCTCGCCTTTACGTCGTCGTAAGCCTCCATGATGGAGCAGCCGCAGAGGATGTCGTGGAACTGATTGAAGCACACGTCTCTCCACGCTTCCTTATAGTCCTCCGTTTTGCTCTTCATGCCCGCGGTCTTCTGCGCCGCGGTCGCAAACGCCTCGGAGGCGTAGAGAGAATTTTCGGCCTTGCGGTTGAGCTGCTTTACGAGCGAGGTCGCCGAGTAGCAGCCGCTCGAATGGTGCTGTAATTCGTCCTTCCATACGGGTAAGTCGGCGCCGCTCATGCGCAGCTCCGAGAAGAATTCGTCGGGGTTTGAAAAACGCAGCTCGGAATAGCCCTCGCGCTTCATCTGCGTTTTCAGATATTCGATGTCGCCCCTGGTGGGGCCGCCGCCGTGGTTGCCCACGCCGTAGAAGAGCATCATGCCGTGCCCTTCCTCCTTCGCCGTCTTATCCAGAAGCGCAAGAGCGTCGTCGAGGCTGTTTTTGCCGTTCACGCAGTAGGCGGTGGGGATGCGGTAGGTGAGCACCTTGGAGCCGTCGGAGGCTTCCCATATGAACGTGCCGGGCACATTCGGATTTTCGTGGGGCTCGGGACGCATCATAACGTAGGCGCTCATGCCGCCCTGCCGGAGGAACATCGGGATATTGGCGTTGTGGCCGAAGGAATCCACGTTGTAGCCGGTGTGGGAGATGCGGCCGAATTTTTCATAGTAGTAAAGCTGGGAATACAGCGCCTGACGGGCGAAGGATTCGCCGGAGGGCATATTGCAGTCGGGCTGCACCCACCAGCCGTTCACGGGCACCCAGCGTTCCTCTTTCACTCTCGCCGTGATCTCGGCGAACATATCGGGGTCGATCTCCTCCACCCATTTGTAGTAGGCGGCGGAGGAGCAGGTGAATACGAAATCGTCGTACTCATTGAGGCGGTCGAGAGCAGAACGGAAGGTCTGAAGGACCTCGCCGCAGCCCTCCTGCCAGCGCCAGAGCCATATGGGGTCGAGATGCGCGTTGCCTATCATATAAGTATCGGGAACGTTTGCCATGCTTATTCCTCCTCAATAATACCGTAGTATCTGCCCAGCCAGTAGGCGAAGGTATATACGTAGCAGCTTTCGAGCACGTAAAGGCCGCGGTGATCCTGCCGTACGCCGTAGTCGTAGGGGTTGCGGTCGTATTTGGAAATGAAGTTTTCGTCGGGCGGCAGAAGCCAGCTCGTTTCCTTCGAGCCGCCGAAACGGGTACGTTTGGCTGTGTCCTTGCGGGCGGACATGGATACGCTCGAACACAAACGGGACGCCGTATGACGGCGGAACCATTCTTCCAGACGGTCGGTGTCCACCTTTTCGTCGGGGCAGGCGAGCATGAACGGGAAGTCGTAGCCCGGATCGTGCTCCCGGCGGAAGGTGCCGTTCCAGCCCTTGTAGCCCTCGCGGTAGAGCGCTTTGAGCTCCTTGTCGTCTTCCAGCTCAATGAGTATCCAGTAGGCGGCGGTGGCAAGCATGTGGTCGCCGTACATGAGGTCTTCCACGGGGTCGAGGCCGCTCGCGCCCGCGCTCACGAAGAAGCGCGCGTCGTGCAGGGTGGTAAGGCGGGCGTAGCCTCTGTCGTAAGCGAGCCGACGGGAGCTTTCTTCCCATTTACCCTTTTCGCCGGTGATGTGCATCACGACCTTGTGATACATCAGTAATTCGGTCGCGTTCAGACAGCCGTCCGACCAGCCGAGAGGCGTTGCGAAATAGCTCTCGCTCCATTTCGCCCACGTGGTGGGCTCTCCGTTGCATTCCATGAGCTCGTTGCCGTTGGAAAGGATGAAATCGAGCGTATTCTTTCCGGCGTATTTCACGAGCTCGTCGAGCTCCGGATCCTCTTTTCCGAGGATCTCGTGCACGAAATACAGATGCAGATAATGCAGCGTTATCTCGTCGCTGGAGGTATCGCCCTTGTATACGATGCCCTCGCCGTCGCAGCCCTCGTCCTTATATAAATGCGCGAGTCTTTCGGGCACGGGCACGTCGGCACGGATGACCTTCCCGGCGATGCCCTTCTTTTTCGCGAACGAGGTGGGCAGGCAGGTGGCCTTCCCGTTTTCCTTGCGGTAGAAAAGACCGTCGTCCGGTACGGGCTCGGTGGGCAGCAGATAGGTACGCGCCACGAAGCCGTCGCCGCGCCCGGGCATATACATGAGAAGCAGCGTTGCCTCGGCGGCTCTCACGGCGCTGCGTTTCGCTTCCTTCGTTCTTTCGTCGTTTTCTCCGTATTTCTTTTTGTAAACGGCGTACTTGCACATTTCGCCGATGGAATAGCCCGCGGTGAACGTGCCGGAATTATCGGAATGACCGTAGGGAACGCGTGTGGACAATTCTCTGGGCACGGTGAGCTCTCTCTGCGTCACCATGCCGTGGCGGTCAACGTATTTCTGCGTTTCCTCGGTGAGGCGCAGCGCTTTTTCCTCCGCTCCGATCTCCCTGAGCGTAATATGGGAAACGGCCGAATCGGTGAGCACCCACACGCTCTCGCCGTCGCCGCAGGGCTCGGCAAAGAGAGCAAGCACGTGATTGTCGGCAAGGTCGCGGTCGGCGGAAAAATACATAACGACGTCGCATTCTCTTGCGGCGTTTGCCTCATAACGGGTCACGCCGTTGTCCGCGCCCATCCAAAGCGCTTTGCCGGTCTCGGCGAAGCAGGTATAATCGGCCTTGCGGGAGGGAAGCGGTACGTTTATTTTCGAGGTATCGGGCTTTTTCGCCATTGTCGTAAACAGCCCGGCGGGAACGCGCGCGTCGGTTTTCGCCATCACGTCGATCGTTCTCGCAAGCGCGGTTTTTACGGTGAATGTCTGCATTTGCTCTTCTCCTTTTCTTTGATTCTTTTTTATTATAAAGGACGTCCGATCAAAAAGCAATACGCGGGACTTTACTTTTTTTTCGGGGTAAGATATAATTATTTTATTAAATTGAAAGGGATCGAGGACATGGAAATAAATTACGAGATCACCGAGCGGGATTATATCCTGTTCAATCAATATTATATGATGAAGTCGGACACGGGCAAAAAAATGCGCACGGTCGTCAAGACCGTGCTGCCGATCGCGTTATTGTGTCTCTGCGCCGCCGTCGGCATCCGGAACGGCAGCAGCGTCGTCGGCGCGCTTCTCGGTCTGTTTTTCGCTCTGCTGTTCGTCGCCCTGACCGACCGTATTTTCCTCTGGAGCACAAAGTTCAGTGTGAAAATGATGAAAAAGACCCGCGAGCTGCCGTATCCGCAGGTCGGGAAATATATTTTTTATGAGGACAGAATGACGGACGTGAACGCCAAAGGAGAGCAGACGGTGTTTTATGCCGCGATAAAAAAGGCGTGCTGTACCGTAGATGCGGTGTATATCTTCATCGAATCCAATCAGGCGTTCATCGTGCCCTATCGCCTGTTCCCGGACGCGAACGCGAAAAACGACTTCATTGCCTTTCTCCGCACGAAAATATACGTTGAGGACGCCGCAAAATGAAAGAAGAAACCATCCGCACCGCCATGCTCATCGGCGAGGAAAACCTCAATAAATTAAAAAACGCCCGCGTCCTCGTATTGGGACTGGGCGGCGTGGGTTCATACGTTGTGGAGGCTCTCGCCCGTGCCGGCGTGGGGGCGCTCACGCTCGCAGACGGCGATACGGTGTCGCTGTCGAATATCAACCGTCAGCTCTTCGCCCTGCATTCCACCGTGGGAATGCTCAAAACCGAGGCCGCGCGGCAGAGAGTGCTCGATATCGCTCCCGATTGTAAGGTGGACGTCTTTCCCGAATTCATCACGCCCGACAATATCGAACGCCTGTTTGACGCCGAATATGATTTCTGCGCCGACGCCATCGACGATACGTGGGCGAAGACCGCCGCGGCGGTAAAATGCAAAGAGAAAAACGTCCCGCTGATCGCCGCGATGGGCACGGGATGTAAGACCTCTTCGTTGAATTTCCGTATCACGGATATAAATAAAACGGAATATTGCCCCCTTTGCCGCACGATGCGGAAAAAATACCGCGACGCGGGGCTCGATAAGGTGACGGTGGTGTATTCGCCCGATCCGCCCGTGAAGCCCGGAGCGGAATTCGCTTTCCTTGCCGAAAACGGCAGGATCCCGCCGTCAAGCATCAGCTTCGTGCCCTCCCGCGCGGGGCTCATCATGGCGGAATATATCGTTACGTCGCTGTGTGACGTTAAGTAAGAAAGCTCTTTACGAAAAGTCGGAAGAATAAAGCGATCAACTCTCGGCAGTTTAGCGGCGAAGCCGCTAAACTGCCATTTATCCTTCTTGCGCATTGTAAAATTTACTTTGATCCCGAATTTTCTCCAGGGTTTTTGATAAAATAAAAAAGGACGGCATGCGCCGTCCGTTTTTTTATGCTTATGGTGCTCAGCCTACGGTTTCGCTTGCGAATTCCTTTTCGCATGAGCAGGAAACATAATTCTCCTCGTCGGAAGTAACGTTCTTCTTCTCGGCGAGCTTTTTAACGATTACGTAGATACCTGCCAATGCAGCGGCAATTGCGGCAACGATAGCAACGATCTTAACTATTTTGTTCATTTTATTACCGTCCTTTCGGGTATTGGCGGATAAACGGTTTAACACGGTCCGTCTATCCGTTATTTTTGATTCATCGGAGCACGGCTCGGGTCAAAACCATGCCTGCATACCGGCATCCCGTAAACTTATCAAGCCTTGTTGAGCTTGGTAGCGAGAGCCGACTTTTTGCGAGCGGCGTTGTTCTTGTGGATAAGGCCCTTGGCAGCAGCCTGGTCGATCTTGATAACGGCAGCCTTAACGACAGCTTCCTTATCGGCAGCGTTGGTCTCGATGGCAACGTTGGCCTTTTTGATAGCGGTCTTAAGAGCGGAGTTAGCAGACTTATTGCGGGCAGCCTTGGTCTTGTTAACAAGTACGCGCTTCTTAGCGGACTTAATATTGGGCATTGGTATGACACCTCCTTTGCTTATTCAGTTTATTATAATATCACGTGCCGTTCCGATTTGCAACTGTTTTTTTAACTTTATACGGTGTTTTGAAGAATATTTTTCGGTATTCGCGGAAAAATAAACCCGATATAAAGAAAGGGGAGCTGTGTTTGGAGATCCGTACGGACCTTGCGTTGGAAAAACACGAAAGCTTATCGGGAAACGTGCCGCCCGGTGTGCGTCTTTCGCGGGAAGAGGGAGAAGCGGCGGTAACGACGCGCATCGAGGTGCTGAACAAAGACGGCGCGCGGGCTCTCGGAAAACCCGAGGGGGTCTATTATACCGTGGAGACCGACGGCTTCCCGGATGCCTCGTCTCTGTGTGACGATCGGCTGTACGCTTTGCGCAAAGCGCTGAAGGAGCTTGTGCCGGAAACGGGCACGATCCTCGTGGTCGGACTCGGAAATCCCCGGATCACTCCCGACGCGCTGGGCCCGGAATGCGCCTCCATGATCTTTTCCACCCGGCATATGAGCGAAGACGTTCTGCGGGAGCTCGGCCTTCCCTGTCTCCGGCGCGTCTGTGCCGTTTCCCCGGGTGTGACCGGCCAGACGGGTCTGGAAGCAAGTGAGATTATAGCGGGGATCTGTGAAAATGTCAAGCCCGCGGCGGTGATAACGGTGGACGCGCTCGCCGCCGGGAGCGTAAAGCGGCTTGCGAATACCGTGCAGCTCTCTTCCGCCGGGATCGAGCCGGGATCGGGCGTCGGGAACGCGCGCAAAGCGCTCAACCGGGAGAATTTAGGCGTTCCCGTGATCGCCGTGGGCGTGCCCACCGTCGTGGACGCCGTAAGCCTTGCCCGCGACGTCTTCGGAAACGAAAGCGCCGTTTCTTCGGAGGAGGAATACGCCTCCTTCATGGTGACGCCGAGGAATATCGACGTTGTGACGGAGCAGGCCTCCCGCTTTTTAGCGCTGGCGATCAACGGCGTGCTGCATCCTGCGCTTACCGATAAGGAACTTATCTCCCTCATGTAAATTTTCTCTTTTTGCCGCATATACATGAAACGTATAAAGGCGGTGAAAGGCATGAAAAACAAGACCTCGAACGCGGTGTTCCTCGGCGAAATGCTTTTGGCGCTGCTGCTCGTCGTGCTCACTCTCGGGGTATTCGCCCCGTCGGGCGCGGCGGTGGGAGAGCGATTGTCGCGGATGCTTATCGCGGAGGACGCCTCCGGCGTGAAAAAAATGAACTGCGTATCCGCGGAGGAAAAAACGACCGCGCCGTCCGCTGCCTCCGAAACGCCCGCGCTTACAGAACCGGAAACGACGGCAGCACCGGAGAATGACGCCGATCTCGCGGATATAAAGAAGCTGCAGAGCGAATATATCGCCTCCGTCGCCGGGAAAACGCCGGCGGGGACGGTGAGCGAGGAATTTTTCGTTACGAACGGCGCGACCGATATTCTCGGAAACGTGGCGGTCAAAAACGCCACTGCGACCAAAAAGCCCGATTTCTCCGCCCTGCTCGCTTCCGGCGCTCCGCTCGAAAACGCCGATCTTTCCTCTCCCACGGTGCTGATCTTCCATACGCACACCACGGAAAGCTATCTGCAGGCGGACGACGGCGTTTTTTATAAGGACTACGCGACGCGCTCCGCCGATCCCGGACGGAATATGGTGCGGGTGGGGGACGAGATATGCCGCGTGCTCGAAGAACACGGTATCGGCGTTATCCACGATACGAAGATCTACGACGAGGCCTACAACGGTGCTTACGCCCGCTCGCGCGAAACGGTGCTCGGCTATCTTGAAAAATACCCCACCATTCAGGTCGTATTGGACGTCCACCGCGATGCCATTTATTATTCTGATACGGAACATTGCAAGCCCACCGCCGTCATCAACGGCGAAAAAGCGGCGCAGGTCATGATCATCACGGGCGCGGAGGAAGGACAGATCACGGATTTCCCGCACTGGGAGGAAAATCTGAAATTCGCGCTCGCCCTGCAAAAAACGGCGCAGGACAGATACGAGGGGCTGATGCGCCCGATCTATTTCTGTCAGAGAAAATATAATATGGACACGGCGCTCTGCTCGCTGCTCCTGGAGATCGGCACCGACGCCAATACGTTGGAGGAAGCCTGCCGGAGCGCCCGGATGGTCGGCGAGACGCTTGCGGAGATCATAGAAGGGATCGGAGAATGAAGAAAAACAGGAATAAGAAAAAAACGAAAAAAAACAGAAAAAACGCGGCTGGCAAAGGCAGCCTGAAAAGAACGCTCACGGTGTTTTACGCGGCGAACGCCGTGCTTTTAGGCGCTTTACTGCTCTATATGGGCGTGAGCGTGTCGGGAAGGTATACCGAACGGAACATCGACGGCACCTTCCCCGAGCTTGTGTATTGGGAGGATATTTTCTCTCTCCCGGAAAAATGGATAGAACGATAAATTGTTGTTTAGAAGCGTACCGCTGCTAAACAACAGTGTTAAGCGTTATGTTTTAAGTGTTAAGATCAGGTCCCCTGTCAATTTCTTAAAACTTAAAACTTGAAACTTAAAACTTGAAATTTTTGTTTAGAAGCGTACCGCTGCTAAACAACAGTGTTAAGCGTTAAGTTTTAAGTGTTAAGATCAGGCCCCCTGTCAATTTCTTAAAACTTAAAACTTGAAACTGAAAACTATTTTTGTTTAGCGGAACGCTAAACAAAAATTTACCGTTCCTCTTGTTACTCGTGTATTATTGTGATAAAATAAAGAAAAAAGTTCGGAGGATGAAAATATGTTACCCGTTGGTTTGCAGTTATATTCCGTAAGGAATGAAATGGAAAAGGATTTTGAAGGCACCATCGCCAAGGTCGCCGAAATGGGCTATGAGGGCGTGGAATTTGCCGGTCTGTTCGACAAGGATCCCGCTTACATCAAAGAGCTGCTCGACAAAAACGGCCTGAAAGCGGTCTCGGCGCACGTTCCGCTCGTGGAAATGCTTGCCGATATGGACAAGGTGATCGCCGATTACAAGACCATCGGCTGCAAATACATAGCCATTCCCTACGTGGACGACGCTTACCGTCCCGGTCGCCCCGACTATCCCGAAACGCTCAAAAAGATCGAAGCGCTCGGCAAAAAGGCTGCCGAAAACGGCGTTGTGCTCATGTACCACAACCATGATTTCGAGTTCGTGAAGATCGACGGAGAATACGGCATTGACGTGATGTATTCCACCGTTCCCGCCGCATACCTCCAGACGGAGCTTGACACCTGTTGGGTGAACGTGGGTGGCGAGGATCCCGCGAAATTCATCGAAAAATATTCGGGCCGTACGCCCGTCGTACACCTCAAGGATTTCGTGATGAAGGGCAAGGAAAAGCCCAAAAAGCTCTATGCGCTCATCGGTATCGACGATAACGAAGAGCAGGCGAGCGAAGAGGATTTCAGCTTCAAGCCCGTGGGCCACGGCGTACAGGATATGCCCGCCATCATCGCGGTCTCCGAGAAATCGGGTGCCGAATGGCTGATCGTAGAGCAGCATAACCCCGACAAGGGCAACACCGAGATCTCGGCCGTGAAAATGAGCATCGACTATCTGAGAAGCCTGTAACTAAAACAGCGGTGAATGAATAAAGAAGAAGATAAAACGACAGGAGAGTGAAAGAAATGTGTTCGGCTGAAATACTGGATATGATTACCGGAAAAGTCTCGGCGCTTGCAAAGACTGTTTTTGGTACGATGTTGGATTCCGTTGTATTGTACGGTTCTTATGCGCGCGGAGAGCAGACCGAAGAATCCGATATTGATATGATGGTACTTGCCGACGTTCCCGCCGAAAGCCTGTCCGCTTATAAAAAAGATTTTATCAAGCTGTCTTCTTCTCTCGGTCTTGAACATGACGTTGTCGTTACCGTTACCCTGAAGGATCGGGCGACCTTTAACAAATATTTTTCCGTTATGCCGTTTTATCGGAACGTTCTTGAGGAGGGAATAAAAATTGCCTGATGCAAACGCTCTTGAATTGGCTCACGTGCGGCTGAGGATCGCAGAGGAACGGATCGAATACGCGGACGGGATCATGCGGCTGGGTGATTACAAAACCGTTGCAAACAGAGCGTATTACGCCGTGTTTGCTTCCATGCGTTCGGTGCTCGCTTTGGATGGATATGATTCCAAAAAGCATTCCGGTATTATTTCCGAGTTCAGAAAAAAATATTTGAAAACGGAGATACTGCCCAAGGAATTATCCGAAATTATCGACAGTCTTGTAGAAATCAGGCAAGGCAGCGATTACGATGATTTTTATGTCGTTTCCGAAGAAGAGGTTGCCGAGCAATTGAAAAACGCAAAGTATTTTGTTGAAGTAGTCGCAGAATACATCCGCTCCATACAATAAAGATACCCGCCGGAATTTCTTCCGGCGGGTGTTTTGTATAGTCGGGAACGATTTCCGATCAACCGTTTCATTTGAATTCCGGGCGCAGCGCGTTGTGGTCGTCGCTTTTGTCCATATCGTAATACAGCTCTTTATACGCCGTCAGCGATCTCGTATATCGGTTTCTCGGTCAGGTCCAGGAAAAATTCAACTGCTTTTTGTTTGCCGCACAATCGGAAAGATACAGATTGATAAGCGTTTGATAGGGGATTCCCGTGCTTTCTGCCATTCCCTTAAAATAGTCAACGATTTCCGCGTCAATATTTATCGTTATCTGTTTTTTCAGTTTTTTTGCATAAGGATTTTTTTTCGCACCGGAAAAATCATATTCTTCTCGCATTTTATTCACCTCATTCATAGTATTGCCTTGTTTCGTTTTTCGTTGCTTTTCTTGACGATATGATTCTTATGACGGTTTTGGATTCTCGGTAACAATGACAAACAACAAGCAGATTCGCCTGTTGGCTGAAGCCCAATAACACAAAACGTTCTTCCTGTTCGGAATGATCAGGATCGGGTATCAGCAGGGCATCTTCATCGTAAAAAACTGTTTTTGCTTCTTCAAATGAGATGCCGTGTTTTTGTTTGTTAATGGTATTCTTATTTTCGTCCCATTCAAATTTTATTATATCTATAATTATATTATAATTATTTTGTAATTATTATCAATAAATATTTTCCGCGATCTCGTATATCAGTTTTTCGGTTTTTTCCCATCCTAAGCACGGGTCGGTGATGGAGCATCCGGGACGCTCGTTGACGCCGATATCCTGTCGTCCGTCAAACAGATAGCTTTCGATCATAAAGCCCTTGAAAACGCGGTCGATCTCCGCGTTTTTTTTGCAGGAGGCGAGCACGTCGCGGCAGATATCGGGCTGCAAAGCGTAATTTTTGCCGGAATTCGCGTGATTGGTATCGACGATCACGGCGGGATTATTGAGCCCGGACGAAAGATAAGTTTCCGCGAACCGGGAAAGAACGTCGTAGGTATGGTTCGGTATGTTTTTGCCGTCGTTGTCCGTGCCGCCGCGCAATACCGCGTGGGCAAAGGGATTGCCGCTGCTTTCCACGTGCCAGCCACGGTAGATGAATTCATGCGGATTCTGTGCCGCCGTAATGGAATTGAGCAGTACGTTCAGGCTGCCGCCCGTGGGATTTTTCATGCCCACCGGGATATCGAGGCCGCTCGCAACGAAGCGGTGCTCCTGATTTTCCGTGCTCCTTGCCCCCACCGAAACGTAGGAGAGGATATCGGATAAATAGCGGTAATCCGCCGGATACAGAAGCTCGTCGGCGGTGGTGAGTCCCGTCTGCGTCAAAACGGAAGTGTGCAGATGCCGAATGGCAAGCACGCCCGAAAAAGGATCGGGCTTTTTGCCGGGATCGGGCTGATTCATCATGCCCTTATATCCTTCGCCGGTCGTGCGCGGCTTGTTGGTATAGCAGCGCACAATGATATGCAGTTTGTCTTTTACCTCGTCGCTCACGCGTTTGAGCCTGTGCGCGTATTCGAGCACGGCGTCCTCACGGTCGGCGGAGCAGGGACCGATCACGAGCAGCTTTTTTGGACTCTTTCCCGCGAGAATGGCGGCAAGCTCTTCGTCCGCTGCCTTCTTGACGGCGAGCGCCGTTTCGTTTATGGGATATTCCGCCTTCACGTCCATCGGGATCGGCAGTTTTCTCTTAAAATCCAACATATGGCAGTTTCCTTATAAAAATCAATTCCGGATCAAAAAGTCGATCGCTTCTTTATAGCTCTCGAAGCCTTTCCCCATGCACGTTTTCTGTGCGTAAAGGGATACGTAGGAGAATTTCCGGAAATCCTCCCGCTCGTCTGTGTTCGTCAGATGCACCTCCGCGGTGGGCAGCCCCACAGCTTTGAGCGCGTCGAGGATCGCCACGCTCGTGTGCGTGTAGGCGGCGGGATTGATGACGATGCCGTCGAACGCGCCGTAAGCGGACTGGATCTTGTCAACGATCGCGCCTTCGTGATTGGATTGGAAGATCTCACATTCATGTCCCGCGCAGCAGTTTTTTATATATTCGCACAGCGCGGCGTAGTCCTTTTTGCCGTAAATTTCCTGCTCCCGTATGCCGAGCATATTGAGATTCGGCCCGTTGATGATAAGCAATTTCATAAAAAACCTTCTATACGTCAAAATTCAAGCAGAGCGGCGATCATTCCCGCCGTTTCTTCCGGCGTTTGCCCTGCGTTTACGGTCACGTCCGCGCAGGCCTTATACAGCGGCAGGCGTTGAGCGTACAGCTTTTCGACGCCGTATTTTTCCGAAAGGGGTCTTCCCTCGGTCGTCAGTTCACACAGCGGCCGGTCGAGAAAAACGACGTCGGAATTTTTGCGGAGCTGAAAGATATTTTCCGGCGACGTGACCGCGCCGCCTCCGGTCGCGAGAACGATGCCGTGACGGTCGGATAATTCCCGCACGGTCTCTCTTTCCGATTTGCGGAAATAGGCCTCTCCGTTTTCGCGGAGGATCGTTTCGGGCGTTTTGCCGTATTTCACGGCGATCGCTTCATCCGTGTCGATAAACTCCCTGCCCGTTTTTTCGGCACGGATCTTTCCCACCGTGTTTTTG
>JAZLHN010000251.1:0-8087 GCA_045616815.1 Acutalibacteraceae bacterium | reverse complement strand
TCCAGCCATTCCTCTTCTTTATCTTCGAGATACCGGATGAGCGAAAGGATCAGCTCGTTGCGTTCTTTATCTTCGGACGGAAATTCGAGTGCGGTGAAAATGATCGTATTGATCTGCTCGTTATAAACGAAAGTGTTGCCGTTCCGGTCGAGGATCTCTCCGCGGGAGGAGCGCACGGTTACGTCATAGCTCACGGAGGAGGCGGAGGAGTCCGGTGACGTTCCGTCGGCAGACGATAACTGGAGAGAGGAGAGTATAACGGCAAAGGCCGCGAAAAACGCAGCCGTAATGATGAGCAGTGTTAAAACTCTCGGATCGGTTTTCTTTTTACCGTACATGGATGGCCTCCGGAATTCAGACGACGGCGGCTTCCGGCCGCAGATGTTTTTCTATCGTTTTGACGAGATAATATGCAAGGGGGAGAGGCAGGAGCGTGGCGGGGAAGGAATGTACACAGAATACCGACAGGTAATACCATGCGCCGTTCGCGTCCTTGAACACACAGTTGAATAAAAGACTCACGCCGCAGAAAAGAAGAAATCCGGCCGCCGTAAAGACCGCCGCCGCTTTGAGAGAATTGCGGAATACGTAGTGCGTGAGCAGACCGCAGAAAAAGGCGGTCACGGTAAAGAACAATGCGAATACTCCGTCCGTGACGGGGGAGGAAACGTCCCACAGAATGCCCGCTAACAGCCCGAAGAGCATTCCCGTGAATTCTTTTTCAAACATGGCTATGCTTACGCTCATCGGAATGAGCAGAAAGAAGCCCGCGTTATATTTTGAAAGGATGCCGCCCGCTGTATTCTGAACGAGCGCCGTGAAAAGAACGACGAGGATCAGAACGATATATCTTACGGCGAGCCGCAGCTTGTTGTTTTTCAGCATAAAAAGTTCCGTCTTTTCTTACTCAGTTTTTCCTTTGAAATCGGTGATGACGAATACGTCGACGATCGCGGTGACGTCGATATCCGGCTCTACGACGGCGTATGCCGAAATATCGGTCTCGCTGTTTTCCACCTGTGTTACGGTGCCGATAATAAGGTCTCTCGGATAAATGCCGCCGATGCCGGACGTGCATACGATACCGCCGGAAACAACGGGGGTGGAACGGGAAAGTCCTGAGAGCTTTATAAGTCCCTGCGAGGAAAGAAGGGTATCACTCTCGGTATAGCAGTCCTCGCGTGTGCGTATTTCGTAAGCGCTTACGCTCACGGTGGGATCGAGCAGGGAATAGACCACGGCCGTATTGGCGGTGAGTTCTTTGACGATGCCCACTAAATGTTTTCCGAAAATGACGGGCATATTGATCTTCAGTCCGTCGTCGGAGCCTTTGTTGATCGAAAAGGAAGAATAAATATCGGATGCGTCGCGCAGGATCACGGTGGCGGGAAGAAACGAATAATCCGGATTTTCCTCTTTTACGTCGAGAAACGCCTCGTATGCCTGCAGCTTGTGCTGCAGCTTTTCGTGATCCACGAGCTCTTCTTTGCAGCTTTCCAGTTCTTCGCTGAGAGAGCTTATCTCTTCTCTGTACGCCGAGCTTGATACGAAGCCCGCGCGGAAGTCCGACATCTTTTCGGAGATCTGACGCGACACCTCCGCAAGGGGAGACACGACCGTGCCGAGCACCGAAGAAAGCGGCGAGGAACCGTTTTCCGATACCGCGGCGATGAATATACCGAGCAGGAGGGATACGCATATCGCTGCCGTTATTCTGAATTTGACTCCGTTAAAAAACTGACGCATGATTTTCTCCGATCCGATTGAAGTTCTTCCGGGATTCCCGGAAGCGGGGAAGCGGGAGGGAATGCAGTTCCCGTCCCGTTTCCCGATGATTTATGATTTGCGAATGTTCAGCGTGTCTTTTTCAAGACAGATCGCCGTACCGGTCACTACGCAGTCGAGAGGATTTTCCGCGATCTTTACGGGCATTCCCGTAGCGGACGTGATCAGCTTGTCGAGACCTCTCAGCAGTGCGGAGCCGCCGGTGAGGATGATGCCGTTGTCCATGATGTCGGCGGCAAGCTCGGGAGGCGTTTTTTCCAGTGTTGTACGGATACTCTCCGTGATCTGCGCAAGCGGATCGGAAAGCGCCTCTCTTATATCCTCGGAGCTGATCTCCGCGGTCTTGGGCAGACCGTCGATCAGATTCCGTCCGCGGATGCTCATCGCGCCTTCGCCTTCATACGGAGCCGCGGAGCCGATGCTGATCTTTATCTCCTCCGCGGTGCGTTCGCCGATAAGAAGATTGTATTTCTTTTTGATGAACTGCACGATCGCCGTGTCGAAGGTATCGCCCGCCACACGGATGGAACGGGACGTGACGATATCGCCGAGCGATATGACCGCAACCTCCGCCGTGCCGCCGCCGATGTCCACGATCATGCTGCCGGACGCCTGCGTGACGGGCAGTCCCGCACCGATCGCCGCCGCCATCGGTTCTTCGATAAGGCTTACGTATCTTGCGCCGGCGCTCTTCGCCGCGTCGTGAACGGCTTTGCGTTCGACCTCGGTGATGTTGGAGGGAATGCAGATCATAACTCTCGCGCGTGCGAACGGAGAACCGCTCATCGCTTTCTTGATGAACTGTCTCAGCATGTCTGCGGTCATTTCAAAGTCGGCGATGACGCCGTCTTTCACGGGACGTACCGCCGTGATGGAGCCGGGCGTTCTGCCGATCATCTGCTTCGCCTCTTCGCCTACGGCGACCACTCTCGGAGGAACGGCCTTCACGTCGACCGCGACCACGGAGGGCTCGCGGATCACGATGCCCTTGTTGCGGACGCATATCAGCGTGTTCGCCGTGCCGAGATCTATGCCTATGTCCTGGGAAAATAACATATAGGGTCCTGCCTTTCGGTTTGCGGTATATCAGTAGGTGCCGCTCATATCGGCCTGAACTTTTTCCACAACGTTGGCCTTTGCTTTGGAATTGGCGATCTTCTTCTGAAGAAGCTCATAATAGAGATCCTCGTCGAAGGGAAGCTCCACTTCCTTGCCGCCGAGCCAGGAGGAAAGGAACGCCGCGTTGGAGATGGTGAGACCGTTGATGCCCTCTTCTCCGCCCGCAACGAGAGGCTCGCCGCGGAGGATGTGTGCCGCGAAAGCGTTCATGACGCCCACGTGCTGTTCGTTTTTGCCGTCGGTCTCAAGATAAGACCAGTGCTCTTCGACCTTGGCGAAGCCCTCTTCGGAGTGCTCGATGAATTCCTGCGTACCGCCGGAAAGCTCGCAGATCTCAAGAATGTCTTTCTTGTTATGTCTGTCGTAATAGCAGATAAGGGTGGCCTGATCGAGAGTGATTTCCAAACGGTTGGTACCGGGGCAGTCGCCGGTGGTCGTGATGAACGTGCCGGTGGCGCCGTTGGGATATTCAACGTAAATGGATACGTCGTCCTCTACCTCGATATCGTGCCATTTGCCCTCATGGCATATAGCGCGAACCTTGCTGGGCATGCCGCAGAGCCACTGCCAGAGATCGAGCTGGTGGGGGCACTGGTTGAGCATTACGCCGCCGCCTTCGCCGGACCAGGTAGCTCTCCATCCGCCGGAATTATAATAAGCCTGGGTGCGGAACCAGTCGGTGATGATCCAGCTGACTCTCTTGATCTCGCCGTATTTGCCGGAGGCGATGATCTCCTTCATCTTGCGGTAGGTGCAGTTGGTGCGCTGGTTGAACATGATGGCGTAGGTCTTGTCGGACTTGGAAGCGACGTCGATGAGTTCCTTGACCTGCTTGGTGTAAACACCGGCGGGCTTTTCGCTCATAACGTGCAGACCCGCGTTGAGAGCTTCTATTCCGATGGGGGGATGGAAGTAGTGAGGGGTAGCGATCAGTACGGCTTCGCACAGACCGGAGTTGATAAGCTCCGTTGCCGATTTGAAGCATACGACGCCGGGAATCTTTTCCTGCGCGTTGGCGAATTTCTTTTCGTCGATATCCGCTACGCAGGTGATCTCGATTTCGGGCATAAGCCCTTTGACATAGTTGTTTATGTGGCCGCCGCCCATATTACCTATGCCGATGATGCCGAGTTTTACTTTGTCAGACATATGCGTTTTTCTCCTTAGTTTAGTTTATGCCATAAGACTCCTGATAAAATTCTCGCAGTCTTTCTGATCCATGAATTTGGGAACGGGGTAGAGAGGATTTGCTTCTCTGAGGGCGCGCTTCGCTATGGTGGGGATATCCTCTTCCTTTATCATATCAAACTTTTCGGGGATATTCATTCGTTTGTTCATCGCGCGGATCTCGGCGATGAACGCTTTGGCTTTTTCTTCGTCCGTGCCGTCGGTCTTCACATTCGCCGCAACGGCGAGCTGAGCGAGTCTCTTGTATGCCGTTTCGCCGTAATAATCGAGCACGTGCGGAAGGATCACTGACATCGCAAGTCCGTGAGGAACGTGATAGAAACCGCCGAGATTATGTCCTACCGCGTGAACGTAGCCGACGTAAGCTCTCGTGAACGCCGCGCCCGCGTGATAGGCCGCCTTGAGCATGTTGCTCCGCGCTTCGAGGTCTTTACCGTTTTCATAAGCCTTTTCGAGGTTAGTGAAAATAAGCTTCACCGCTTTGACGGCGTGCTCTTCCGTGTTTGCTACGTTGCTCTTTCCGATATAGGCTTCCACGGCGTGCGTCAGCGCGTCCATACCGGTGGTGGAGGTGATGTGCGGAGGAAGACCCACCGTCAGATCGGGATCGAGTGCCACGTATTTCGGACGGAGCTTCGGATCGTTGAGCGGATACTTTTCATGCGTCGATTCGTCGGTGATGACCGCTGCAAGGGTGATCTCCGAGCCGGTGCCGGCCGTCGTGGGTACCGCAAAGAGGGGAGGAAGCTTCTTCCTTACGTGCAGAAGGCCTCTCATTTTCTGTACGGGCTTGTTCGGATTGGAGATCCTCGCGCCCGCGGCTTTCGCGCAGTCCATGGGGGAACCGCCTCCGAAAGCGATAAGACCCTGACAGCCGTTGTCGAGATACAATTTTCTTGCCGCTTCGATGTTTTCGATCGAGGGATTGGGCTGAACGTCGTCAAATACGACGTAGTCTACGCCCGCTTTATCGAGCGCTTCGTACATGCCATCGAGAAGATGAAGACCGGTGAGGCCTTTATCCGTAACGACGAGAACCTTTGAAAGACCTTTTTCTTTTACGAGGGCTGGCAGTCTTTTTACCGCGCCCGAGCCTTCGAGAAGCTGCGGTTCTTTCCAGTCGAGAATGTCGGTCGCCATGACCAGTTTGAAACAAAACTGATATACTCTGTAAAATGCTTTTGTTCCGATAAACATGTTTGCAGGCTCCTTTCTTTTTTATGAAATCTATTGGTCAGCTGCGGATATTTTGGTCAGCTGCGGATCTTTGCAAAACGCAGCATATTCCACGAGAGGGGAGATAAGACCGTCTTAACGCTTCTTCCGTCTTTTTCGGGAAGCGTTTTTTCGGCGGGACGGACCTTTTCGCAGTCCGCCGTGTTGATGTCTTCGGGATCGCAGCCTTCCAGTACGACGTGGGAGACCGGTTCGAAACCGTCGAAATCAAGAAGCGATATTTCAAGTGATGCTTCGTCGCCGAGACTGCGGTTCACGGCGAATACCGTAAGCTCCTCGCCGTTCTCCGAGAGCACCGCCGCCATATCGACGTCGGGAACGTCCGAATACCATTTCGTATCGTACTTTGAAGTGTCGGTGATCGTTTGCAGGGAATGACCTCTGCCGTATCTGGAAGCGAAATAAAACGGATAAAAGATCGTTTGTTTCCATGCTCTGCCGCCGTTCTCCGTCATGATCGGGGCGATCACGTTCACAAGCTGGGCGAGGCAGGCGATCTTTATCCTGTCCGCATGGCGCAGGATCGCGTTCATCATCGTGCCGACAACGAGAGCGTCCGCGAAATTATATACGTCTTCGAGGATATGAGGCGCTTCACACCATTTTTCGAACTGCGCGCCGTGGGAATGATACCATACGTTCCATTCGTCGAAGGAAACGTTGATCTGCTTCTTGCTGTGGCGTTTGCCCTGCACGAAGTCGAGTGCGGATATAACGCTTTTTATGAACGCTTCCGTTTCAACGCCTTTGGCGAGGAAGTTTTCGAGGTAGTTATCGCCGTTGCCGTGATACTGATGCATCGAAACGTAGTCGATATGGTCGTAGGCGATATCGAGCGTGGTCGCCTCCCACTCTCCGAAGGTACGCATACCCCAGCCGGAGGAGCCGCACAGCACCGTTTCGATCGACGGATCCGTCCATTTCATCAGCTTCGCGGCTTCGGTCGCCGTTTTTCCGTAGGCAGCGGCATCCTTGTGTCCCATCTGCCATTCGCCGTCCATCTCGTTGCCGAGACACCAGAGCTTTACGCCGTAGGGAGCGTCGGAGCCGTTTTGCTTCCGCATGTCGCTCAGCTGCGTTCCGCCCGGATGGTTGCAGTATTCGACGAGTCTGCGCGCGTCGTCGGGGCCTCTTGTGCCGAGGTTGACCGCCATCATCGGCTCGATGCCGTTGACTTTGCACCATTTCATGAACTCATCGGTGCCGAAGGTGTTCGGCTCGGTGGTGCCCCACGCAAGCTCCAACCTTCTCGGACGTTTTTCAACGGGACCAATCCCGTCCTCCCAGTTGTAGCCGGAAACGAAATTGCCGCCGGGATAACGAACGAGCGGCACGCCGAGCTCCTTTATCAGCGCGGAAACGTCCGTGCGGAAGCCGTTTTCGTCCGCCGCGGGATGCCCGGGTTCGTATATGCCGCCGTAGACGGCTCTGCCGAGATGCTCTATGAACGAACCGAATATGCGGTCGTCCGTTTTTCCGATCTTATACTCGGAACAGAGCGTGAGCTTTGCGTGTTTCATATCATCCGCCTCCGACGTTTATCCGTAAATGAATTCGTCAAGTATCTGTTTGTTCGCTTCGAGGTCGATCTCAAGTACTGACATCCCGCTTACGGTCGCATCCCACCATTTGCCGTCGGCGGGGAGGCGAAGCTGTTCAATGTCTTTCATGAGACAGGGAAGGATCTTGAAAACAGTGCCGAAGATCTGCGCTTTCGGAATACTGCAGCTGACTTCGCCGATCACCGAACGGGCGATATTCGTGATCTTCAGAGGACCGGAACGCAGAGCTTTTTTTACAATGAGCGTGATCATTTCGCGCTGCCTTTCCGTACGCTGGAAATCCGATTGTCCTTTACGTATACGGCAGTAGTTGAGTGCTTCTATGCCGTTGAGCTTAACGTTCTTTCCCGGGGCGATATCAATATGTTCTCTCGCGAGCGCCGCGGATTCCTTTTCGTCGATCTCCGGTACGGTGATGCCGCCGAGACCGTCCACTACGTCTTTCAGAAAATCGTAGCCGATCTTGGCGTAAGCGTCGATCTGTATGCCGAAGTTCATTTCAATCGTATCGGCCGTCAGCTGTGCTCCGCCGTACTGACATGCGTGGGTGAGCTTCGTTTTTCCGTAACCGGGCACTTCGACGAACATATCGCGCATGAAAGAGGTGAGCTTCAGTTTGCCGTGCAGCGTGTCCACCGAAAGAAGGATCATGGAATCCGAACGGGAATCGGAATTGAGATCCGCGTTGTCTACGCCCATCAGAAGGATATTCGTTACGCCCGCGCTTTTCTTCAGCATCCCGGAGCTTATATAAGCGTTTTCCGTGTAGTCTGACGCCTTGTATTTTGCGAAGATGATCCCGACTTCTCCCGCCGTTATGAGACATAAAAGAAGAACGGCCGCAAGGAGCGCACAGAAAACTTTCTTTGCTTTTCCCATTTTTTTCTTTTTCTTTTTCGCGGGAGGTCTTTTGGTGCTTTTTGTGCCTTCGGTGGGAACCGCACTGCCGCGGAAAGCTACGCCGTTTTCTTCAAGCTTTTCCTTGAACGCATCGGAATTCCACGAGGAGTTCTGTCTCGAATACTCGGAACTGTTTTTCGTATCGTTGAAATAAATGTCTTTTGCCATATAATACGCCTTCTGAATATTAATATAAGTATTCTTAGATATTCTATAATACGGGACGGAATTTTACAATATTTTTTTGAAATTTTCATGAAAAACTTTTTTCTGCCGGATAAAGCAAAAGTCAAAAAA
>JAZLHN010000250.1:0-33556 GCA_045616815.1 Acutalibacteraceae bacterium | reverse complement strand
CGACGTACTTTTGTACGCCTTCGGGCAAGCAAAAGCAAGGCTGAAGCCTTGCTTTTGCTCAGTTTGTCCGTTCTTCATCTTTTTTTCCTATCCCCTCAAAAGGGGGTGTAAAAAAACTTTCGTTTTTTTACACCCCCTTTTCATATAGATCAAGTTTTTATTTTACTTCCCACTGCGCGATGCTGGCGAACAGCGCGTTTTCGGTAGCTTCCGTAATTCCCGAAATGCTTCGCGAATAGCAGAACTGGCCGTTGCGGTAAAGCAGAGGAACAAACGGCATGCTGTCGGAGAATGCGGTCAGAAATTCCTCTATGTCTTTTTCGCCCCGCTTATAGGCGAAATACGCGTCGTCGGCGTTCGTTTCGTCCAGTGCGATACCGTAGGAGGCAGCGCCGCGCGAGGTGAAAAACGGCGAAAGATCCATGTTTTTCGTGAGCTTGATCTCGCTCAGATACAGGTCGTACTCTCCCTCGGAGAGGGCGGTGTCGTAATTGCGCTCGGACAGAAGCTTCACCGTGACGTCGATGTTCACAAGCGAAAGCTCGTCGACTATGAGCGCCGCGGTGTTTTTCATAAAGCTGTTGGAGTCGCGGCAGATCAGCGTGAGATAGAGTCGGTCGCCGGATACGCCGCATCCCACACCGTCCAGCAGGGCGTCGGCGGCGCGGATGTCGCTGTCTTCGCCGGCCGAGGAAATGTAGGGAGAATCGGTCACGGCGCTCCACGACATATTGAACGGCAGCCGGGCGGCTCTCGCGTGGCTGAGGAAAGCGTTTTCAGCAAGCGCGCGTCTGTCCAGCGCGCATCCGATCGCTTTTCTCACGTCCGCCATGGAAAGACGGTAGGATTCGCTGTTGATCCCGAGGAAAATCAGATTGTTGAGATATACCTCGCTCACGCCCGAATAGGTACGCTTGGCGGTACCGTCGGAAAGATCGTTGAAGAAACAGTCAATGACGCCGGTATCGAGCAGATGCATAAGAGAAGAGGAATCGGTCACGTCGTAGAGTCTTACCGTACCGATCTCCGGCAGATCGCCCGCGTAGCGCAGGTTGCAGGTAAGCGCTGTTTTCAGATCGTTTTTCTCAAAACGATAATATCCGGCGCCGATGGGAAAACCCTCCTCGCCGTCGGCGGTGCCCGTTTCGGCGATCGGGAACGTGAGCAGACTGAGCGCGTTCACGTCGGGCTTCTCAAACTCAAATACGACAGTAGAACTTCCCTCCGCGATACAGCTTTTTACTTCGTCCAGTCCTTCTCCCCATATAGGAGACGACTCCGCCATGCGGAACGAATACACCACGTCCTCGGCGGTAAGCGCCCGTCCGTCGGAGAAAACGAGGCCGTCGTCTATATCCACCGTCACGGTGCTGCCCGTCACGGTCTCACTGACAGCGATATCCTTTACGGGAGAAAAGCCGCCGTCGAGCCGGTAAAGCGAACGGAACACCAGAGAGACGAGAGAGGAATTCAGAAGCGAATCGCATAAAAACGGATTGAGGGTATCAAGAGAAGTATACGGCACCGTGATGACACCCTCGGGCATAGCGACCGAAGTCGGTTCGTAAACCGGCGCGGTCGTTTCTTCTTCGCCGGCATCGAACGAACACGCCGAAAAAACCAGGGCGATACACAGGAGCAGTGCGGGAACGGCGGATATTTTTTTAAGTGATGATAAAGCTTTCAACGGAAATTGCCCTCCCGGTCTTTTCGTCAATTTCGGCGATCACACAATTCATGGAGCATTCCCCCGCCGCGGGGTCGAAGCGCATGGGGAGTCCTGTACGCATTTTTACGGTCACGTTTTCGGTCTTCACCCCGAGCACGGACTGTATGACTCCCGTCATGCCCGCGTCGGTGATATACGCGGTACCTTTCGGAAGGATCTGTGCGTCGGAGGTCTGCACGTGCGTATGCGTGCCGAAAACGGCGCTCATTTTACCGTCGAGATAAAAGCCCATCACGCGTTTTTCCGAGGTGGTCTCAGCATGAAAATCGAGCAGAGCGCATTTCACGCCCTCGGCTTCAAAATATTTCACGGCTTCGTCCGCCGCGTCAAAGGGATTGTCGACCCCGTCGGCATACATCGCGCCCATGATGTTGGCAATGCCTAAGCGCTTTCCGTTTTTCTCTGCGATCACGGCGCCTTTGCCGGGAGCGTCCCGGTGCATGTTCGCGGGACGGATGATATAGGGATATCTTTCGTCGAGCACGTCGTAGATCTCTTTGCGCCGTAAGGCGTGATTGCCGGTGGTGATAACGTCCGCGCCCGCGGCGGTAAGATCGTTCGCCGACGTGGGCGTGATACCGTTGCCGAGAGCGGAATTCTCCCCGTTTACGATACAAAAATCGATATTCTGCAATTTTTTGAAGCCCGGCAGCTTCTTTTTCAGGAAAGTGCAGCCGACCTCGGAAACAACGTCTCCGACAAATAAAACGCGCATATTCTCACCCTTAGTAAAGGACCCACCATGACAAGAACTGCCCGGTGGGTCGGAAAAACTTTATTTCGCGAAGTCGAAGGCTCTGTTTTCGCGGATGATGTGAACCTTGATCTGTCCGGGATACTCGAGCTCGTCCTCTATCTTTTTCGCTATGTCTCTCGCAAGGATCACCATCTTGTCGTCGGTGATGATCTCGGGCTTGACGAGAATTCTTACCTCTCTGCCCGCCTGGATGGCGAAGGAGCGTTCTACGCCCTCAAACGAGGTGGAGATCTCTTCAAGCTGTTCAAGACGCTTGATGTAGTTCTGAAGATTTTCTCTTCTCGCGCCGGGACGTGCCGCCGAAAGAGCGTCTGCCGCCTGCACGAGGATCGCCACGATGCTCTTGGCTTCCACGTCGCCGTGGTGCGCTTCGATCGCGTGAACGATATCTTCTTTTTCTTTGTATTTTCTCGCGTATTCCACGCCGAGAGCGATATGGGTACCTTCCATCTCGTGGTCGAGCGCCTTACCGATATCGTGAAGAAGTCCGGCGCGCTTCGCCGCTTTGACGTCGGCGCCGAGTTCGGTCGCCATCAGTCCGGCAAGATAGGAAACCTCGAGAGAATGGTTGAGTACGTTCTGGCCGTAACTCGTGCGGTACTTGAGTCTGCCGAGAAGCTTTACGAGCTCGCCGTTGATGCCGTTTACGCCGGCTTCGATAACGGCTCTTTCGCCGGCCTGCTTAATGGCGGCTTCCACTTCCTTCTTGGACTTTTCATACATCTCTTCGATCCTCGTGGGATGTATTCTGCCGTCGGCAATGAGCTTTTCGAGAGTAAGTCTTGCCACCTCTCTGCGTACCGGGTCGAAGCTCGATACGGTGATGGCTTCGGGCGTGTCGTCGATGATGAGGTCAACTCCCGTGATGCTTTCGAGCGTACGGATGTTTCTGCCCTCACGGCCGATGATGCGGCCCTTCATTTCGTCGTTGGGAAGATCAACGACCGAAACCGTCGCTTCCGCCGCGTGATCCGCCGCGCAGCGCTGGATCGCCGTGGTGATGATCTCCTTCGCTAAATTGTCCGCTTCGTCGCGGGTCTTCTGTTCGTATTCCATGATCTTGAGCGCCTTCTCGTGATCAAGGTCGCCTTCAAGATTCTTGATAAGGTATTCCTTCGCCTGATCTTTTGTGAAGCCGGAAATTTTTTCAAGCATATCGAACTGGCTCTTTTTGAGCGCCTCTACTTCGACGAGCTTATCTTCCGCCTCTTTGATCTTTTTGGCAAGAGCGTCTTCCTTCTTTTCGAGGGATTCCGTCTTTTTGTCGAGGGATTCCTCTTTCTGGATGACTCTGCGTTCCTGACGCTGTACTTCGTTGCGGCGTTCCTTTATTTCCTTTTCAAGCTCGGTACGCTCCTTATGGATCTCGTCTTTCGCTTCCAGGACCGCTTCGCGCTTTTTCGTCTCAGCCGTTGTGAGAGCGTTGCTTACGATGCGCTTCGCTTCTTCGGTCGCGTCGCCGATGGCTTTCTCCGCCACCTTTTTACGATGCTGTCCGCCGAGGATAAAGCATATGACGCCGGCGACGATCGCCGCCGCAGCCGCTATGATGACAGCGGTAATAATACCTATTTGCATGGATTGATACACCTCCTGTTTCTGAATTCGCTTTCATGCGTTTTTGAATATCGGGAACGTACGCGGCAGGCTGACGTTCCGAAGCGTAACTATGCTTTTGAACGGCCTTTTTCCGTTTTGCGGCGAAATCGCCATAGCAAAGCGGCAGTTTGCGTACGATAAGACTGTTAATAATGCTTTAATATCACGATTTATTAAAAAAAGTATACAAAAACACATTTATATACTTACGCATTATCTCATATATTTTATAGTTTTTTAATAAAAATGTCAAGATGAAAACCTTTACTTTTTATCAATATATTAAATATATTTTAAGGATAGCGGAATATATTGACAAAGAAGCTTTTGAAAAATATAATAACTTTCCGGCAAAGAAAAATAATTCACAAGGACGATTTTCATGAATGATAAATTCATTTCTGCGGTTTACGGCATTCTCAGCGTGACCGTGTGGGGCGCAACGATCGCCTTGCTCGTATTCATCATCTTTCTCTTCTGCACGGGCCGCTACCGGCAGCCGGTGTTCGATGTAAAGGTGATCACGGTCTCGTCCGCGGAGGAAAACGACGGTATCCTCGGTAAATACGGCTATGCTTCCGACGGCTGGTATAAAGTCGAGTATTGCGTCAGCGTAACGGGGGCGAAGCTTTCTCCCTATTCCTATACGGTAAACTGCGTCGCTTTCAACGCGCCGGACGATATCGAACACCGGATGGATTATTTCGCGGAATGTAACGACGAGATAGAATATTCCGCTTTCGGAACGGATGAATTCACCGTTTCGCTTTATCTGAAATGTGATTCCGCGGAGACGGCAAAGGATATCGCGGCCCGTTCCGCCTTCGGCTTCCGGGGATTAAAACAGCATTTCGGTTTCTTTTATAAGGAGTTAGTGATCAATCTTCCGGGGTTCTCGGTCGAAAATTTCGACGTTGAACCGGTATTGACGTAAAAAAAGTATGAACGAAAAAATTTCACTTGCAGTATTCGATCTTGACGGCACGGTGCTCGATACGTTGGAAGACCTCGCGGACAGCGTGAACCACGCACTGCTGACGAACGGTTTTCCCGCAAGGACGCTGACGGAGATCCGCGCTTTCGTGGGAAACGGGATAAAAAATCTCATCGGGCGTTCGCTGCCCGCCGCCGCGGACGACGAAACACTCGATCGCACGCTCTCGGATTTCAGAGCGCATTACGCTGCGCACTGCGCCGATAAAACGCGCCCCTACGAGGGGATCGTCGAACTCATCCGGACGCTTCGCGCGGAGGGGATAAAGACCGCCGTGGTCTCCAACAAGACCGACGACGCCGTGCAGAAGCTTGCGGAAAAATATTTTCCGGGACTGTTCGGCTACGTGGCGGGCGAAAAAGCGGGCGTTGCCAGAAAGCCCGCTCCCGACGCCGTGGACGCCGCCGCTGCCGCGCTCGGCGTCAAAAAAGAAAACGCCGTGTATATCGGCGATTCCGAGGTGGATATCCTCACGGCGAAAAACGCGGATATGCGCTGCATCACCGTGACGTGGGGCTTCCGCGACGAGGATCATCTGCGGGTAAACGGCGCGGAGGCCGTAGCGCACAGCGTGGAGGAGCTCGGAGATTTCCTCCGGAATTAAGGCAATAAAAAGACCTCATCGGATTATTTTTCGATGAGGTCTTTTGTGTTGTTATCGTTGTTTATGCCGCGGGATATTTGATCCCGTTGATCTTTGTGATCATCATGGCGACGATATCTTTTATCGTATTCATGATCTTTTCAAAGAAGTTGGTCAGGAGCTGTAAGAAATCGCCGATCGATTTCGATTTGTCGGGCGCATATTCCTCTTTTACGGTCGCTTTCCAGTTTTCGGCGTCCATGGGGGCAAAATCATTGTATCCGAAGCGAACGATAAACTGCGGATAGCTTGCGTTGGTGTGGATGTCGTACTCGCCGTCACGGATCAGCATATCGTACATCATGTTTTCCGACCATCTTTCGTTTTCATCATGGTCCATATTTCTTATGAACCACGTTTTTTCGGGGAAAAGACAGGTGGAAGCGTCGATGCAGCCGTCGGGAGAAATATACTCTCCGTATCCGGCGGCGGTACGCTGTGCTATATAATCGTCGGAGAGAGGCTTCGTCACACCGCCGCAGGTGGCACCGAAAGAGGAAGCCGCGGTATCCACCATGCCGTCGGCGGGCTTGTCGTGATCGGGATTGACCGGAGCGATCTGCTTACCGAAATACTTGGATACGACGAGGACGGGCACGCCGGATGCGTCGAAGTCTTTCAGAAGATCCGTTATTTTCAGCGTAACGTTGTTGTGATAATCGTCAATTTTCGCAATGAACTCGGCGTATTCGTCCTCTTTGCCGCCGAAGATCATCTTTTTGGCGCTTTCATAATGCTGAGCGTCGATGCACGCCCAATAGCACTGGCAGAGGCCGTAGGAATTGAGCAGCGCTCTCGGCATGACGACGTCTTTGAAGCTCCCGTAAAGCTTGTTGAGGATATTCGCCGGCAGGTCGGAGCCCGTGGCGGTGAAGAAATTCAGAACGGTCTGCATAGTATCGGTGAGCTCTCCGTCGTCCATGCGGTCGGAAACGAAACGGGCGGCAGAGGCGGCGTCCACGCTTACGTCGCCGGAATAGATCGTGCCGAAGAAATCGGAACCCGCGCCGAAGGACATATAGTACATGATGGTGCTGATCTTTTCGGTACCGTACTTGGCAAGATAGGCGTTCAGCACGGAGGAACCGACGCACAGGCAGCGGATACGCACTTTATCGTAATGCACACCGTGCGCGTCGTAAGCGGCGAGAACGTCGTCGATGAACGCGTCGAGCTCATCGGCAAGATCCATGGGGTTCTCTCTTACGTCATATTCGAAATCAATATCGTATATCCAGCAGTCGCCGCTGTAGCCGTGCTCGGCGTCATGCGTCTTCTGCCAGGCCTGCTCACCGGTAAAACGTTCGCGGGTACGGTCGCAATAGGAGCCGTTTCTGACGACGCCATCCTTGTCGGGAACGAAATCGCCGTAGTATTCCGCCAGCATATCGCCGAGATCGGCGGCCCATTTCTCAAAGTCGCCGGTGACCGTGGCGGCTAAAAATTCGGGAACGAGGGATTTACACTTTTCTAAAATAAAATCCGTCGATTCCTCACCGTCTTTATCCATCAGAAGCATGCTGCCGTCTTTATCATAGTAATAACCGGTCTTGCCTCTTACCTGTATGATAGGGCATTTTGTGTCGACCGATGCCGCGGAAGCGGCGGGGGCCGCAACGGTAAAAATCAATAAAAGCGCCATAAAAGCAGATAATACTTTTTTCATTTATCTGACCTCCGTATATAATTTACCGTTTACATTATAAACTATTTGTGAATTCTTTTCAAGTATTTTCCGTATCGGAATTATTTTTAAACAAATTCCAGCCGATCTGTAAACCGACGGGAATGATATATTATATAGGTTATTATTTTATATTCTTGCAACGCCTGTTTTCTTTGCGGCTTCGATCACCGCGGCGGCCACGGTTTTTGCCACGCTCTTGTCCAGCGCGCTCATGATGATGTTTTCTTCGTTCAGTTCATCGTCCGGGATGAGCGAAGCGAGTGCGAAGGACGCCGCCACCTTCATTTCCTCGTTGATGCACGAGGCACGGCAGTCGAGAGCGCCGCGGAAAATGCCGGGGAACGCGAGCACGTTGTTGATCTGATTGGCGAAATCGGAGCGTCCCGTGCCCACGATACGCGCGCCTGCCGCTTTCGCGAGATCGGGCATGATCTCGGGGGTGGGATTCGCCATCGGGAAGAGGATGGCGTCGTTTGCCATCGAGCGCACCATTTCTTCGTTCACGATGCCGGGAGCGGATACGCCGATAAAAACGTCTGCGCCCTGCATAGCATCGGCAAGGGTGCCCGTTTTGCGTTCAAGGTTTGTAAGCTCCGCGATGGCGGCGTGCGCCTCGTTGAGGCCCGCCATACCTTTGCAGAGGATACCGAAGCGATCCACCATGGTAAGATGCTTTACGCCTAAGTTCAAAAGATGTCTGCCGATGGCAATGCCCGCCGAGCCCGCGCCGTTGATGACGACCTTTACGTCGCCGATGTTCTTTTTCACGACCTTGAGCGCGTTGATGAGCGCCGAGGCGACCACGATCGCGGTGCCGTGCTGATCGTCGTGGAAGACGGGGATATCGCAGATCTCTTTTAAGCGTCGTTCCACCTCAAAGCAGCGGGGAGCGCTGATATCCTCTAAATTGATCCCACCGAAAGAGCCGGAGATCAGCCAGATCGTGCGGACGAGCTCGTCCACGTCCTTGCTGCGGATACAGATCGGAAAAGCGTCCACGTCGGCGAACGCCTTGAAAAGAGCGCATTTTCCCTCCATGACGGGCATGCCCGCCTCGGGACCGATGTCGCCGAGACCGAGGATCGCGGTGCCGTCGGTGATGACCGCCACCATGTTGTTCCGCCGCGTGAGCTCGTAGCTCTTGTTTATATCGTCGCGGATGGCAAGGCACGCCTCCGCCACACCGGGCGTATAGGCGAGAGAAAGATCTTCCCTGTTTTCCACCGGGCAGCGGTTGACGACCTCGATCTTTCCGTTCCATTCATAATGCTTTTTCAGCGATTCCTTTCGTATATCCATGCTGATTACCTCCGCGAGTTTCTTATTCCTCAAACATCATATTTTCTGCGAAAAGCGCGCTGAATCCCGGATTGCCTCCGAGATCGACGAGCACACAATTCTTCGTTATCTCTCTCATTTCCTCCACGGCATCCGGAGCGCCGATACAGGCGACGGCGCCCTGCAGGCTCGTATTGCCCGCCGCCGTGACGATCCCGTCCGGGAAGCGCGGCAAAATACCGCTCCGGAACGCGCTTTCGGGCAGCATATAATAACCCATACCTCCGGCGATGTAAAAATTATCGACGGAGTCTTTTTTTACTCCCACGGTATCCAGCAATATCTCGATGCCGGAGCGCACGGCGCTTTTGGCAAGCTGGAATTGACGGATATCCTTCGGCGTGAGATACACGTTGTCGGCGATATAAAAATCGTCCTCCAAATACCCCGTTTCGTCGATCGCGCCCTCTTCGAGCATGAGCGCCACGGCGTCGGTGAGTCCCGCGCCGCAGATACCGACGGGCAGAGCGTTTCCGACCGTGGTAAAACTTATCGCGCCGTTCTTTTTATACACTCTGTTGATCGCGCCGCTGACGCCGCCCGCGCCGCATTCGATACACGCGCCCTCTAAAGCGGGACCCGCGGCGGTCGAAGTGCAGGTAAGCTTACCTCCGTCGGAGAAAACGAGCTCGCCGTTGGTGCCGAGATCGGCAAGGAAGGCTTTTTTATCGGTTTTGTGCAATCCGAGAGCATAGATGCCCGCCGTGATATCGCTGCCGATAAACGCCGAAACACTCGGCAGAACGGTCACTTTTTTCACCTTGAAGCCGAGTTCTTCGCCCGTATAGAAGCGGGCGTCCGTGAATTCGGGCGTGAACGGAAATACGCCCATTTTTTCGGGCGAAACGCCGCAGAAAAGATGCAGCATGGTCGTATTGCCGGCGATAACGAGCTCTTCGGCTTCCCCGTCGGGGTCGAGCTCCGTCATCATGGCGGGGATGCAGTTTCTTATGAGCGTCGTCTGCTCGGCAAGATGTCCCTCTTTGCACGCGGAAATGCGGCTGATGACGTCCGCGCCGAACGCGCTCTGCGGGTTGAGCCGCGAGGCGGTCTTTTTCGTACCGTCCTTTTTCACGAACATGGCGGCGAGGGTGGTGGTGCCGATATCCACGGCGATACCGCACACGGCGTTTCCGGATTTTTCTTCACCGGAAAAATCAGTGAGTCCGCTTCCCTGCCCGAAGTCCGCTTCGATCACGGCGTCGGAACAGATAACGGCTTTGCAGCTTTTCACGCATCCGTTTTCGTCGGGTACCACGTTTTCAAACGTACCCGAAAGCACCTTCACGGCGCATTTGTTGCACGTTCCGCGTCGGCCGCAGGCGGCGGGAACGGCAAAGCCGTTTTCCGAAAGAGCGTCGGCGAGCAGAGAGCCCGCTTCGGCACGGAAAACAGCTGTGTTGCTTTTATTTTTTACAGTAACGTCGTACGTCATAGATCAGTATCCGTAAAATTCTTCCGACGCGGAGAAAAACGCGTCGATGTTGTCCCACGAGGCGCCGGGCGGGATATCGCATCCCGAGGAAAGCAGGAAATTCTCTTTCTTTCCCACTCTCGCGAGCAGCTCCGAAACGGCGTTTTTCATATCCTCCGGCGTACCGTCCTTAAAGTACGCCACGGGGTCGATATTGCCGAGCACGGGCTTGCCGCAGGACTTTTCGAGCAAAAGTTCCAAGTCGCTCACGTTGCCGAAATGGTAAGCGTCGCAGCCGTTGGCAAAGATGGAATCGGTCATTCTGACCACGCCCGCGCCGCAGTTGTGATAAACGATGCAGAACGCGTCGTTCTTTACGGCTTCGGCGATCCGCGTTACGTAAGGCGCGGAGAATTCCTCTTCCATCGCGGGGGAAAGAAGACCCGCCACGGGCTCCGCTAAGATCACGCCGTCGGCGCCCGCCTCACGCAGGGCTTTTATATAGGAGATAAGGAAATCCGTACATTTGCCGAGCAAGGCTTCCATCGCCTCGGGCTCATCGAAGCAGAACAGCATGCTTTCGGTCACGCCGATGAGCCGGGCGGCCAGCGAAAACGGCCCCGCCGCGCCCGCGAACACGGGACGGTCGGTGATAAGCTCCTTCGCTTTTTTTACCGCGTCGATGAAGATACCCGAGCGGCAGCTGCCCACCGCGGGAACAGAAAGCGCCTGAGCGTCCTCAGCCGAAGATACCACGACGTTTTTTACCGCGGGAATGGCGGAATCGGAAAAACGGATCTCCGCGCCGAAGCATTCCGCCTCGACCGAAAGATCCATGAGACACACGGAAGCGGCGGTACGGCAGTTTTCCGCGACCGCCTTCATCGTTTGCGCCTGCGCCGACACGTCGTTCACGAGGCGCGAAACGGTATATCCCGTCTTTTGCGCGCCGGGATAAGACAAAATGGGGAAAGGTTTTTTTTCGCCGAGAGCGTTTCTCAGCCATACGTTCATATCCATAAGCAAATGATCAGTTGAACAGCACCGCCGTGAAATAGGTCACGGTGTTTGCGCCGTTGATATAGTTTATCCCGGCTCTCCGGGAGGTTTCCATCACGTTGATACCGCACGCCTCGACCGACGTGAGCGCCTTATCGGGCTGACGGCAGGGCGCATCCGGGTAAGAACATTTTTCGCACAGCGAACAGCCGCCCGCAGCGAGCAGCTTCGCCCCGTTCCGGGCGCAGAGATCGAAAAGACGCCGGGTCACTTCATCGTGGCGTTTGTGCGCATCCGCCATGCCCTCCACGTCGAAGCTGTCTTCGATATCGTGCTTCGTGGTGAACAGAAACACGTTTTTATAAGAAAGTATCTCCGCTTTGAGCGCTTCGGGCTCACCCACGCCGGGAGGGCAAGTCCAGCATTTTCCGTATCTGCCGCAGTAGTTGCGTTCGCACGCTTTGCGCACTTCCGGATCGAAGCAGATTTCTTCCGAGGTCATCAAGGCGTACTGCCAGACGTCCTCACCGAGTATACGGAGCAGTTCTTCTTTAAAATCGTCCATATCAGTTCACGGCCGCTAAGGCTTTTTCCGAGCAGCTCGCGGCGTCCACGGTGTAGATATCGGCACCGATCTCTTCGCAGAACTCTCTGCTGACGGCGGCACCGCCGATCATGATCTTCACCTTATCGCGGATACCCGCTGCTTCGGCCGCTTTCACTACGTCCGCCATCACACCGCGGGTCGTGGTGAGAAGCGCGGAACAGCCGATCACGGAGCAATTCTCCTCGATCGCGGTCTTCACGAACGTTTCGGGAGAAACGTCGGTGCCGAGGTCGATGACTTCAAAGCCCTTGCTTTCGAGCATGAGCTTCACGAGATTTTTGCCGATGTCGTGCAGATCGCCCTGCACCGTGCCGACGCACGCCTTGCCTACGGCCTTCACGCCGCTTGCGGCATAGTAGGGCTTAAGGAGCGCCACACCCTTGTTCATGGCACGCGCCGCCACGAGGACCTCGGGGATGAACACTTCACCGTCGCGGAATTTGGCGCCGATCACGTCCATACCGCTGAGAAGTCCTTTGGTCAGTATATCCTGTACGGGGATGTTTTCGTCGATCGCCTGCTGCACGAGAGCTTCTACCTCTTTGGCTCTGCCGGCCTGCAGTTTGAGGGATATTTCATCAAGAAGCATAAGAGATCTCCTTTACCGTTTTTTTTAATTATATCGCCTGCGTCGGCAAATGGCAATATATTTCGTGTAAACTTTCGTTATTTACTTTCCCGTACTTGATTTCCCCACGGCATCATGTATAATAAAAATATAATCGAACGGAGGAAGAACTTATGAAAGAACTGACCGACCGACAGAGGATGACTCTCGTTTTCGATCATCAGGAGCCCGACCGCGTACCCATCATCGACGAACCGTGGGCGGGCACTATCAGCCGTTGGAAAAGAGAGGGAATGCCCGAGGATACCGATTACCGCGACTATTTCGGCATCGACAAAAAATTCCAGCTCAGCGTGGACAATTCCCCGCGCTATGAAGCGAAAACCATATCCAACGACGGCGTTTCGTATATCTACACAACGCCCTGGGGCACCACGGAACAGAAACTCATCGGCGAGGACACCACGCCCCGCTACCTCGAACGCCGCATCACCACGAGTAAAGCCTGGCAGGATGCCAAGGCGCGTATGCTGCCTACCCCCGACCGCATCAACTGGGATTGGCTGAAAAGGGAATATCCCCGCGCGGTGGAGGAAGACCGCTGGAAGGTCATGGGACTGTGGTTCGGTTTCGACGTGGCGCATTCCGGCATGGTCGGACTTGAAAACGTGCTCATCGGCATGATCGAGGAGCCCGAATGGTGCGTCGATATGTTCAACACCTATCTCGACGTGTGCATCGATCTGTTTGAACTGGTCTTAAAAGAGGGCTACACCTTCGACTGCGCTATGTGGTGGGACGACATGGGCTATAAGCAGAATCAGTTTTTCTCCGTACCCATGTACCGCGAGCTCCTGAAGCCCGTGCATCAGAAAGCGGTGGACTGGATCCACTCCAAAGGCATGAAGGCGGAGCTCCACTCCTGCGGCGACGTGCGGCCGTTCATCCCCGAATTCATCGATATGGGCATCGACGCGCTCAATCCCATCGAGGTAAAAGCCGGCATGGAGCCCGTAATGATCAAGGAGACCTACGGCAAGGATCTCGTGCTGCACGGCGGCATCAACGCGCTTTTGTGGGACGATCCCGAAAAAATGGACGCGGAGCTCGAACGGCTCCTGCCCATTCTGAAAAAAGACGGCGGTTATATCTTCGCCACCGACCATTCCATTCCTAACATTGTGTCCGCGGAGCAATTCCGGCACGTGACGGATAAAGTAAAAATCCTCACCGCAACATAAGGAGGAAAAGACTATGATAAAAGAAAAATTAGCATCTTTCAAAAATACGATCACCAACAACCCGTCGTTCACGCTCAAGGAGCAATTGGGCTACGCGGGCGGATCGTTCGGCAACTGCATGGGACAGGACAGCACGCAGACCTTCTCCGAGCAGTTCTCCCGTGACTTCATGGGTATCGACAACACGCGCATGACCATCATGGGCAATATCCTGACGGCCGTGGGCCTGCTCATCAACCCCATCACGGGCAACTTCCTCGACGCTCCCGCACAGAAAGGAAAAAAGCCCTACAGTAAGATCTTTTTAGGCGTCACCCCCTTACCGTTCGTCATCGTTTCCCTCTTACTGTTCATCGTTCCCACCACCAGCATTGCGACGAACTTCATCTGGACGGTCGTACTGCGCGTGATCTTCGCCGTGGTGGACGGCTTTTACGACGCGTCGCTCAACACGATATCCCTCCGAATGACCACCAACCCGAACGACCGCAAGAATTTCTATACCATCGCTACCCTGGCGGGCTCCCTCGGCTCCATGCTTCCCGGTTGGGTGATCCCGATCGTGGTCGATAAGATGCCGGATGCCAACAGCGAAAAATGGGCGTATTTCTTCGTGGCTCTCGTCTTCGGCGTGATCAGCTTCTTCCTGCTGTACGCTCCGTATTTCACCCTGAATGAAAAGGTCAGAGTCGTGGAGAAGAAAGAAAAGACGGTCATCCACTGGAACCGCCAGACCATCCGTGCGGTCCTCCACAACCGTCCCTTCATGATCTATCTCGTGGGCACCTTCTTCGAGAGCATCCGTCAGATGTCTTACTCGCTTCTCAACTATATCTACAAAAAGACCTTCGACGACTATAAGATGAAGGCCGTCATCGACGCCGTCAGCGGTGCTCTTTCCTATGCGGGTCTCGCCGCCGTGCCCTTCCTCGGAAAGAAATTCTCCGCGCGTACCATCACGAGCGCCGGTTTCGCGTATACGGGCTTCTTCTATACGCTTATGTCGCTGTTCCTCGTGAAATTCGACCTCGGCCGTCTGCGTAAATTCCGCTATCTCGTGGGTATCCTCATCGGACTCGCCGGTATGCCGAACAACGCGATCTCCACCGCCAAGCGCATCATCGTGGGCGATTCCACCGACTATATGGAGTGGTATTCCGAAAAACACATGGGCGTACCCATCCATTCCGAAGGACTCATCAACGCCGCGCAGGGCATCAGCGGCACCGTGTTCGGCTTCATCAAAACCAATATCTACAACATGCTTTTCTCCAAGATCGGCTACAAGCAGAACACCTTCGACGAGGCAACGGGACAAACCGTAGAAGCCGTACAGTCCGAGGCTACGCTCAAGGGTCTCTATATGATGTTCACCTTCTGCGGCATCATCGGCAACTTCCTCGCCTCCGGTACGTTCCTGCTGGATACCTATACGGGCAAGCGCAGAGAAGTGATCTACGCGGAACTCCTCGAAATGCGCGCAAAGAGAGCGGAAAATGATGAACAGGATACAAACGGCGCTGACGAAACAGTGTGACGCCCTCCTGAACTTACAGAACAACGATAAAGCCTCCGGTTTTTACGGGGGCTTTTCTTGCCCTGCCTGCGGCATATACCACGGCCGGGCGGACAACGCCGTCTTCCCGCTGGCGTATGCCTGCAAGCTCACGGGCAACGGAAAATACCTTGAAGCCGCCGAAAAAACGCTCGTCTTCCGAAAAAAGCTCACCGACACCGACGGGGGCGTGCGCAACGATCTCGATTCTTTCTGGAAGGGCATCACCGTTTTTTCCGCGCTCGGCTTTTACAAAACGCTCGTTTTCTGCGCGGACGTTCTGTCCGAAAGCTTCCGCGATACGCTCGAACGGCTTTTTTCTCAGTCCGCAAAATGGGTGCACGAAAACCTGTACGTCGGCGCGAAGGCGTATATCAACTACTACGCCGCCTCCGCCGCCGTGAACGCCGCCGCGGGAAAATATTTCGGCAAACCGGAATACACGCAAAGAGCGAAAGAGCTTTTATCCTACTGTCTTTCCCTGTTTACGGAAAACGGTCTTTTATGCGGCGAGGGACAGCCGCACGACGGCCAAACGGCGAAGGGCTGCCGCCCCGTGGATATCGGCTACGACGCGGAAGAATCCCTGCCATCCCTTGTGGATGCGGCGATCCTGCTCGGCGACGAAGAAGCGCTGAAAACGCTGGCTCGTCACGCGGAAAAAATGCTTGACTTCATGCTGCCCGACGGCGGGTGGGACAACTCCTTCGGGCTCAGGAACAACAAATGGACCTACTGGGGCTCGCGTACCTCCGACGGCTGCCTCGCGGTGTTTTACACTCTGAGTAAATATTCTCCCTCTCTGCTTAATGCCGCGCAGAAAAATGCGAAACTTATGATAAAATGCAGCAAAAACGGGCTTCTTTACGGCGGCAGAGACTATGAAAAACTCGGGCAGCCGCCCTGCGCCCATCACACGCTGACCCATGCGGTCGCTTTTGCCGACGCCTCCGCGAACGGCTTCACGGGGGAAGAAAAAACGCCTCCGGAAACGACCGGAAGCGGCTTTTCGTATAAATACTATCCCGAGCTCGATACCTATAAAATAAAAGCGGGGCCGTGGCTCGCCACCGTCACGGACTACGACTACGCGACGGGAAATTACCCGAAGGGCGCGTCCCATGCCTCCGGCGGCGCAATGTCGCTGTTATATCATCAAAAATACGGCGCGGTGCTCGCGGGCTCCACCTGCGATTATCAGCGCACAGAGCCAAACAATATGCAGTCCCCCGTCGGAGAGCTTCCGCACGAAACGCTTCTGATGCGCGCGGAATATGAAAAGAATGGAATAAAATACGCCACCTGTCTTGACTTCGGCGCGGGCATAAGCGTTGAAACGGACACCGACCGCGTTTCGGTGAGCGTCACGGCGGGCTTTGTGGACATAAAGGAGCATAAAAAAGAAAACGAAACACTCACCGCCCGCTTTTCCTGCGTTTTCACGGAAAACGAAACAAAAATCACCTGCGAGGTCACGGGACAGACGGACGAAAACGTGAAATTCGTCGTTCCGCTCATTGAAAATTCCGCAAAAATATCGACCGATGCGCCGTTTGCGAAACGAAGGATCTTTTTCCTCACCGGCGGCTTCGCGGCAGAGGAATATACGTTTACACCGTCCGGGAACAAAACCGAATTGACTTTCCGGTGACCCGGATAAAAGTGCCGCGGAGAATAAACTTCGCGGCATTTTTTATTTCTTATTTCTTTTCGACCAGAAGCGAATTGTAGTCTTTTCTTATCAGCATAGCGTTGGGGCGGAAAAGATCGGCGGGGCGGGAGCGGAGAATAAATTTACCGTCGACCTTCGTGTACATCGCCGAGGAACCGCCGCCGTCCATATTGAGCGCACGGTCCGCGCCGTAGGATATCATGAGCTTGGCGAGATCCACGAGGCTCGCACCGTTGGAATAATCGGGGATACGGCCGTCCGCGACCGCTAAGATCACCGAGCCGTCCTTTTTTACGCCGACGGCGGTACGCGGATGCCGCGTATAACCGAAGGACTCTAAAGGCGCGAAATCGTTGACTTTCCCGTCCTTCACGATCATCTGCATCCCGGCGGCGGCGTGCAGAGCCGTGGTCGTGATGAACGGCGTTTCGTTTACGTCGCTGATGATATGCGTGCCGTTGTGTAAGAGCGCGATGAACGGACGGGGGCTGTTTTCGTTGGCGACGATCTTCCCGTTTTTCATACACAAGCCCGACGGATGATGATCGCCGAACATATCGAAGAAATCGGCGTTCACGGCGGCGATGATATTTCTGCCGTTTTTCTCCGCGGAAGCGATCATATCGGGAATGGTCGCCTGCACGCCCACGCTCTCGTAGCCGTCGTTCGGCGTACCCACGTATACACACGCCTTTTCCGGGTCAACAACGGTATAGAACACGTGCACGGCTTTGCCCTTTTTGTCGTTGTACACCTTATGGAAATATTCCACGCCGTCCGTCAGCGTTTCTTTTTCTTCATAAAGGATACGAAGACCGTTGTCGTACTTTGCGGCGAGCTCTTTTTCCGTGGGATAAACGGGCGTACCGTAGACAAAATCGTAATGGAAAACAACGTCTAATTTTTTCGCCGTTTTTACTTCCATGCGGAGCTTCGTATCGGCACAGAACTCACCGGCGGGCACGTAAAACACGTGCGTGCGGCGGTCGAACGGCTCTTCGGCGTTGAACGCGTCGGGATAAGCCGTACCGTTCACGAACAGCACCGCTTCATAGGTATTCGTGAGCGTCGCGATCACGATCTTCACGTTTTCGCCGAGGATCATACAATCGACAGAACGGATCTTTCTGCCGTAATCCGACGCGGCGTTTTTTATTTTTTCAAACATACTATTCTCCCTTAGTGAAGGCACCCTTTCGCCTGTTTTCATTATCATAACATCCTTTAATAATCGTTGCAATCGTTTTTTATTTTGTGATATACTTATTTTAACATTTATTTCCGGAGGGATACGATATGCTTACACAGCGTCTCGGCAGCGCCACGCAACAGGATCCCGCGTTCATCGACGCGCTCGTCGAACAGATACAAGCCCATCCCGGCTCGTGCGACGAGGTTTGGTTCGCCACCGACTACGGCTTCCCGCCGCTCGAAAAACACGAAAAAGACGCCGAAGCGCTGAAAGCGCAGGCGGAAAAATTCCGAAAGATCGGCGTAAGGGTATCCTTACAACTCAGCAACTCCATCGGGCACGGACAGTATATGCGCGTGCGGGACTGCACGGGGCTCGTGTACGACGGCTCGCCCGTGGAACACATGGTGGACGCAAACGGCACCGTGGCGGGCTACTGCTTCTGCTGGAACGGAGAAAATTTCCGTAAATACACCTTCGCCGCGCTGCGGTATTATTTAAGAGCCGTGAAGCCCTATTGCCTGTGGGTGGACGACGATCTGCGCGCGACCAATCATGCCCCGGTAAATCACGGATGCTTCTGCGACGGCTGTATCGAAAAATTCAACGCACGCTTCGGTACGTCTTTCGACCGCGAAGGTCTCGCGGAGGCGATCCACAAGGACGTTGACGTAAGAAAAAAACATATCGCTTTCCTGCGCGATACGCTCGCCGATTTCACCTCACGGCTCGGACGGATCGTTGCCGAGGAAGCACCCGGCTGCCGGATGGGCTGGCAGGGCTGCGCCAACGGCGGCTACACGGGCTACGGCTATGATTTCCTTTTCGACGCGATGAAAGAGGCGACCGGGCTCGCTCCCGGCTCCCGTCCGGGCGGCGGGGCCTACAACGACCATTCTCCCGCCGGCTTCATCAACAAATCCACCCTTATCGCCTATCAGAACGTGATGCTCCCCGCCTACGTAACGGATCGCCGTCCGGAGATCGAAAGTCTGCCGGACATCGTTTTCGGCAAGAGCATCCCGGGTACCTGCTTCGAGACCTCGTGCTATCTCGCCTACGGCAACACCGCCATGAGCTACGCCATCATGATGAACGACTACGAGCCGATGACGTGGCACGGCGAAATGCTCGGCGCCTTCGCCGCTCACCGGAAATACTGGGAAAAGCTCTCCGAAGTTTCGAAAAACGGCACCTTATCGGGACTTACCCCCTTCTTCCCGAAAACGGCGTATCTGTGCGAAAGCAGAGAAAGCTTTGATTATTCCCGCGAAGAGATCTACTTCGCCGAACCGCTCAGGTATCTCGCCGTACCCATCGCTTTTACGAACAAGGCGTCGTCCGTTTACCTGATAAACGGGCGTATCGCCGAAACGCTGAACGAGGACGAAATCCAATTCCTGCTCGGAAAAAGCGTCGTGTGCGACGGAGCGGCCGTAGAAGTTCTGTCCGCGCGCGGCTATCTGAAGAACGTGACGGCAGAAGAAACGAGCGTACAGGAAAAGCGCGAACGTTTCACTTCCCATCCGATCAACGAGGGAATGGAACTCCGCACGTGGGGCGGGCAAATCTGGCGCAGGAACGACTATGAGCTTTTCGGCGAAGACCTTGAGATCATATCGGAATACGTTTCCTCCTCCACCGGAAAAGACGAGACCGTCGGCATCGCCTCCGCCGTGTTCACGACCGGGAAAGGCGCGAAATGGGCGTGCTTCGCCTTCGATATGTGGGAGAGAACGAAGAGCTCCGAAAAACGCCGTCAGCTTCTGAACGCCTGCCGGTATTTATGCGGCAAAGGCTTTATCGCCGAGCTTATCACTCCCATGCAGGCGTGCGTGATCCCGACGGAAAATGAGGACGGAAAATGCACGGCAGTGAGCCTCATCAACTGCACTGTGGGAGAAAGCGGCGCAATGAAACTGCGTATATCCTCCCCCGCCTCGGCGCGTTTCACGTTCATGGGGCAGTACCGTGAAGAAACGCCTCTCTGCGCCGTAAAAACCGGCGAAAACGATTACGAACTGACCGTACCCTCCATCCCGGGATGGAGCGCGGCAACGGTATTCTGCGGATAAATACCGGAAAGGACGAAAATTCCATGGCTAACGAACAGAAAAAAGATTATTCTAAGCTTGTGAAGGGCTTACAGATCGCAACGGGCGTATTCATGCTCGCCTGCGTCGTATTGGGCATATATTTTATCAATAAATACAATATCAAGGTCAGCAACATCAAAAACCTCAGCGAGATGATCGAGGGCGGCGCGCTCACGGTATCCCTCATCATCATCGGCTTTTCGGTCGTAAAATCCTTCGCGCTCGTCTTCCCGCCGGCGGTCATTCTGTCCATTGCCGGCTATATGCTCCCGAACTGGTTCCTTGCCTTCGGCGTCAATCTCATATCTATCGTACTGAGTCTGTCCGTTCCCTATTTCCTCGGCAGATTCACGGGCGCGGGCATGGTGGAAACGCTCGGGAAGAAATTCAAGGCGATAAAGAAGATCGACGATTTCGCGGGCACGAACGAGGTAAAGCTTACCGCCGTTTTCAAGTTCGCGGGACTGCTTCCGGGCGATCTTTCAAGTTTGCTTTTCGGCGCGATGAATATATCGTATAAAAATTACATGATCGGCGCAACGCTCGGCAATCTGCCTCTCATCGCCGCCTACACGCTCTTCGGCTACGTGCTCAAAAACGTGGGAGAAGCGCCGTGGGTAGTCGCCATCCCGATCGTTATCATCGTTGTTTTCTTACTTATCGCAAGCGTGATCACAAAGAAAATGATAGCGGATAACAAGAAAAAATAAAACGACAAATTGCAGTTTAGCGGGCGAAGCCCGCAGTTTTCAGTTTTTAGTTTACAGTTTTCAGTCATGGAATGATTATACTGAAACAGCAAAAACTGTTTATCCGGGTGTAAAATCATCGTATTAAAACGAAATATCAGTATTTTTTCTGAAAACTGAATACTTAAAACTGAAAACTATTTTTGTTTAGCGGAACGCTAAACAAAAATTTATCGCTTCAAGGCGTACAAAAAGGGCTGAACCGAATGGTTCAGCCCTTTTCCTTACCGTATTTTATTTTGCGAAGAAATCAACGTATCCCTGTACGAGAGCCGAGCCTGCGTTTTTGCTCGCGCCCATGAGTTCCTCGTTGTCCGCTCTGCCCTCGACCTCGCCCATGGAAGCAAGGAAGGTCTTGGTGAGGAAGTTTTCCGCCGTATCGGTATCGGGCATAACGTAGCCGAGCTCATCGTTGCAGATACCCATGGCGATCACGGTCTTATCGCTGCCGAGAGCCGCTTTCGCGTAATTCTCGATGGTGTCGTAGCTCCATTCGTTACCCGTCCAGGAGCCCGCGCCCTGCCAGCGGTTTTCGCCGGTATAGGCTTCGTCCGTACCGAATACGAGAGTGGGGGAAACCTCGCCGGGAAGCATGACCATAACGACGTCTTCGCCGAGCTGTACGTAACCGATCTCGGTAACGATGCCGTAGCCGGTCTCGGAGCCCTTATACTTCACGGTGTTGTAACCGAACACGCCGGATTCGGCGGCAAGGTACATGATGGAATAATCGAGCGGGATGAGAGTTTCGCCCATCTTTATATCATAGACGGGAGCGGTGGCGTTCGAGGTATCGATAGAGTCGATGATGAAGTGAGCAAGCGAATAACCCGTGGCGCGGATGCGGAAATATTCCATTTCGCCGTCGTCATCGTCATTCGCGAAGAAACGCTCATCGGCATACTTCTTGCCGTATCTTGCTACCCAGTCCTCATAGCGGAGCGTATTGGCAAGCGCCCAATCGTAGCCTGCCTTCGTATAGTTGGAGGAAAGGCCGATCGCCGCCTGGGAGCCCTGGATGAATACGAAGTTGTAGCCCGCTTCGCCCATGGCTTTCCACATATAATAGGGAACGTCGGAGCAGACCTTGGAGCTCGTTCTGCCCGCGAAGGTGGGATGCAGACCGATATTCGCAAGGATGGTCTTTTCACCGGATTCGCCTTCGAAATACCAGCAAGCAAAGAACTTCTGATTGTCGGCGCCATATTCGAGCTTATCTCTTACGGTGTCGCCGGGATTTTCATTATAGGCGTTCGCCTTCATGTAATCGTTTACGTTTTCGGTCTCGTAGTAATAGAGCGTACCCGCTTCCATCTTGCCGTAAGCGCTTACGGCCGCGGTGGCGGTGTTATTGCAGATGGCTTCGAGAAGGTCGGGCTCGATGGCTCTGTCCTTCTTGAAGAGGAAGTGGTTGGAGAACGCGGTCTTGAAGACCGGGCCGAGGCTCATGCCGAGCGCTTCGAGAGCGGTGTGCGCGTGCGTAGCGTTGAATTCGAAAGCGACGATATCGTCGGGAGCGATGCCCTTCTGCGCCTGAAGCGCGAGAGAAACCGCCTTACGGATGTCTCTTACGTTGCCGTTGGCTACGCCGATATTATCGATGGAGGCAAAGATGATGATATCCTCGATGCCGTTGCCGTTCGCGTCGTTTCCGGCGGACATAACGACGAGATTGACTCTTTCATCGTCGTAGATCTTATCCACGGTGGAACCGAAGTATCCGCCGAAATAATAGGTCTTGTCGAGGCACATGCCGTTGGGATCGGCATTGCCGGCGGCATCTCTGCGCCATTTCACGGGGATCACGCTCGTGGACTCATAGCCGAGCTTCCAGCCGGTGCCTTCCGCGGTACCGTCGGTGCCCTCGTAGAAATACTCGTGAGCTTCTTCGTCGGCAGCATAAGCGTCCACCGTGGGGAAGCTGTTCGATTTGAGGATAAAGCCGAGATTGTCGGCGCTCAGCAGCAGCTTGACCACCGTGCCGATCACGACGTCGGCAAGCTTATCCCACGCCTTGTCGAACGCGACCGCGAACGTGCTCGCGCCGCTCTGCGCGTTGCCGCAGGAAAGAGCGCCCGCGGGAAGCATCGTTCCGACGAACAGCATGGCGGTGACGAGCACCGCGAGGAACTTTTTGAATGCACTTTTCTTCGTAAACATCTGTTTACCTCCGTTTGTATTGCTATATTCAGTTCTTTATTTTTTAATGCGTCACTGCGCCGTTTCTTCGGCATTTTTTTCCTTTTCCGCCTGCGCCTGCGCGTTCGTGTCGATCGACTTACCGAAAACGAAGAAACGCTGATAAAGGAATTCGGTAACGAAGTTCAGCAGCATGGTCAGGATCTGGATGAGCGTAGCGTTCATGCCGAGCGTTTCCACAAGATAGTTGCCGAGGAACATCGTTACGGGGGTGAACACCGCGTAATAGGCGGCGACCTTCAGCATGGCCACGGGGATGTTGTTTGCGGATTTGAAGGTATATTTTCTGTTGATCGTAAAATTCCAGATCACCGAAAGCGCAAGAGAAAGTCCGTAGCTTATCCAGTATTTCCAGTGGAAACCGTTCTGGAAAAGCTGGAACGTGGCTTCCTGGATGATACCGGCCGAAGCCGCGATCAAAGCGTATTTGATCGTACGGATCAATTCTTTGTTCTTTTTCTTTTCAGTACCCATAGTAGTCTCCCTTTTCGGTTATTTCAAGATATAAATTGTAAACAGTTTCTCAATCGTATCTTTCGGAACGCTCAAGCTCTTCTTCGCAGACGATGCAGCGGCGGATGAAATAATTGCCGTCTTCGAGCTTAACGTATTCCCATTCGCCGGGCGTATGACCGGTCGCCGCAATGGGCATCACCACGTCTTCGCCGCATTCGGAGCAAGTGAAAGTTACGCTGCCGTCGGCGGTACAGGTGGGAGCGGTCGTCACGGGCTCGCCTTCGGGAACGTGTCCCTTCGCCTTCAGCGTTTCGCTTACGGTCTGCAGGCAGCGAGTGCAGAAATATTCCGCTTCGCCGTCGTTTACGCAGTCCGGTTCGGAAAGGACCTTATAGGAGCCTTCCTGTATATCGTGACCGAGAGCGGCAAGCGTTTCGCTCACAAAAACTTCTTTGCAGCGGCGGCAGGTCTTCGTGCGGAGACCTTCTTCCGTGCAGGTGGGATATTGTACGGTACGCCAGGCGGAATCGGTATGGCCGCCGGCGTTTTTCAGCACCTGCGTTCTTCCGCTGACGAAGCCGCAGTGCGCGCATTTTTCGGCGGATACGCCGTCCTCGGTGCAGGTGGGTTCCTTTTCGGTCTCCCATACGAAGGTATGCGCGCCGGAGGGCGCTTCGGTGGAGCGCTCGGTGAAGCCGCAGACGGAGCATACTCTCCACGTATTGACGTAGTGGAAGCAATCGGGCGCAGTCTCATACTGCGTCTCGCCGAAAACGTGGTTCGTTTTCGGGATCAGCTTCGTATCCATGATCGTATTGCAGTAGATGCAGCGGAGCTCGCATAAGCCTTCCCTCTCGCAGTCGGCCTCCTCAAGGGTATCCCAGCCCGCGGCGAAATGCTCGGTCTCGGGAAGCTTGGCAAAATTGAAAAGCTTTCCGCAATGGGCGCACACGTCGGCACAGCTTCCGGAGGTAAAACAGGTTGCGGGGTCCAACTCGATCGTTTCAAGCTTCGTGTGACGGAAGCCCTCTTCCAATCCTACGGAATACCGCAGGAGCACTCTCGCGTCGGAGCTGTTCACCCTGCCGTCGCCGTCCACATCGGCACAATAGCGGGTAGCATCGTTGAATTTTTCCAGTCCTACGCTGAATCTCAGTACCAGACGGGCATCCGAAGCGGTGATGCGGCCGTCGGCATCTATATCACCGCACTTGCTGCACATCGTGGGACTCGGGGCCGTCTCATAGCCGAGCTCTTCGGGCGTGGCCGCCGAAACGGACACCGCCGTAACGACGAACAGAAACACTGCCGTAAGCAGGAAAAGCATTTTTTTACGTAACATATTTTTACCTCCGTTGATCGGGAGTTTTACCGTACATAACGTTCGGGAGATCATTTTTTCACTTTTATCTTCATGGACTCCGAAAGCTGATCGTCCTCACAGTCGAAAGTGGAAACGACTCTTACGTCGGTCTTGAGGCCTTTCGTTATCTCCGAAACGCCGTCTGCCTCGATGCCCACCGAGACCTCCTGCTTTTCGGCGGTCTTCGTGAGCGGCTTATACGTCCAGACGTAATACTTCGCGCCGTCCTTATGTACCGCCGTGGAGGGAACGAGCACCGTGCCGTCGGCGATCGACGTGATCACGCGGATATCCGCCACCGTATCCTCGGTGAGACTTTTATCCGTATCGGTCTCGGCGGTGATCAGATAATTCACGCCCGCCGAGTATTCTCCGTCCGGGAACACCGTTTTCAGCTTTTCGATCATCGGAGAATCGGAATTCTCCTTGGAAACGTCGGTGATCCGGCCGCCGATCGTGCTGCCGTCGGAAAGTGTGATCTCAGCCGAAAGTCCTTTGCTGATCGAATAGATATCGTAATTGTTTTCGCTGAATACCGCCACCGTCTTTACCGAGCCTTTGCCCACGACCGCGGTGGTAAGCAGCGCTTTCGTATCGTAATGCTCCGAGATACTGCCCGTATAGGAACGGAAGATCTCTCCGGTGGGACGGCGGGAATTTTCCACGGCAAATTTGATGCCGAAGACGGCCGCCGCAACGACGAACAGGAATACGAGTACTAAAATGAAACGTTTTTTCGCTTTTTTACGTTTTTCCGCCCGTTTTTCCGCTTTTTTCTGCGCTTTCCGCTTTTTGAGCTCCGCTTTGTTGAGTTTTTCCTGCACGGGATCGGAAAGCATGATCGGCTCGTGCGTTCTCGTGCGGCTTTCCTCGTCGGGAGCGATCATTTCGGTGGGGATATTCTTTTCATCTATATGGAACACGCCGGAAATATCCGGCAGAGAAGAAGAGTTTTTATTTTCTTCCATGGTCTTCGCCTCGCGATATATTCGTTCTATCTAAACATTATAATACATAAGTTTGAAATATGGAATATCCGAAAGCAAAAAAAACTGCAAAATGCGAGGAAAAATATGAAAAACGTTAAAAAAGCGTTATGCCTGCCGATACTTTTTTTGTTTCTTCTCACTTCGTGCGCCCGGAGCGAGCGCATAGACTATTCCGAGCTGGACAGAAGACTGAAAAAAGAGAATACGCTCTACGCCGTCAACGAAACGGACATCCTTTTCAGCGACTCCGTGTATTTCGCTTTCCTTTCGCTGAAAAGCGAGGACGATATCCTGCTCACCATGAAGGAGGACGAGGAAAAAAAGCTCGTGCAGGTCACGGTGTCCGCTTCCGGCGACGACTCGTCGGAAGAATTCCGGGAAAGCTTCACCGCCTTTGCCTGCGCCGTGATCCGCGCTTTTCTGCCGGAGGAATATTCGGCGGCACTGACGCAGGCGCAGGAGGGCTATAAAGAGCTTTTATATACCGAATGTTTCGAAAACGCTCAAAGCGGCCGCTATACGCTCGGGCTTTTTTCCGATCCGATCGGGATAAGCGTTATTTTAACGCGCACATAAAGGGAACAGCGACAGCGAGAAGCCGAATGCTTTTTCGTCGAAGGAACGCTCGGGACACAGCCCCGTATTGCCCGCGTTTTCGGCGTGGATACGGTAATCGAGATTCACGTGGAGCTTATCATCCCGGACGAGCTCGTCGTCGTGCTTCGTTTCCATGAGCTGAACGTCGGAATAATGCTTTGACGCAAAGCAGAATCCCTTTTCATCGGGGGAAGCGAATGCGAGTCCGCCGCCTTCGTCGTTCGTCACCTTCGCAAAGAGGGTGCCGTAATGCGATGAGCATTCGGTGGGGCGGACGTAGTGTTCGAAATCCGCGTCGGCGGTCGTTTTATACAGGGAAAAACGCTCGCAGGCATGGCGGTCGGCGTAGGTCTCCCGTTCGCCGAGACCGAGATATTCCGTATGTTCATACCCCGCGGGCATCACGAGCTTGATACCGAAACGCGGCAGGACGGGCGCGCGCCGGATGACGGTGGTGTGCGTGCCGATGTGCAGCGCGCCGGAGGCGTCCACGGTATAGGTCATCTCGGTACGGAACGCCGGAGGCATGGCGGCGGCAGCCATCGAAAGCGACGCCGTGACCACGGCTTTCTCCGCCGTATTTTCTTTGAGAACACAGGAATAGCACTTCGTTTTCGCCTCGTTGTAGCGGGCGCGCTCCCATGCCGAACGATCGGAGCAGTTCGGCAGATACGCTCTGTAGATCGAAAGCTCCGCGGGAGCGGCGAGCAGCTCTTTCCCGTGGTAAACAGACGTGAGCATACCCGTGATGCGGCTGAAGGTGTATTTTATGTCGCCGCAGATAATTTTTATTTCCGTGCGCGACTCTTCTGCCGCGACGGTATTTTTATCGGCCGCGGGAAGAGAAACGGGTGTTCTTTTTATAATGAACTGCTCGAAACCGACCTCGTATCCTTTTTCTGCGTACGGAGCGTCTTCATTCAGATACACGTGCACGTTGAGGGTCACGTTTCCGTCCGCGGCGGGAAGCTGAGCCGGAACGCTCACAGTCTCGCCGGGGGCGATGCAAAGCGCGCCGATCTCCTTTTTCAGAACGACCTCGCCGTCGACCTCCGCGGTGTAATACGCCGATAATTCCGAAAGAGAAACAAAAATTCTTTTGTTCCTTATCGTGATAACACCGTTTTCGTACGTAGCCTCAAAGGGCTTATAGGTCTGCTTCATTTCGGCATACCCCGGGCGCGGTCTTCTGTCCGGATGGACGAGGCCGTCCACGCAGTAGATGCCGTCGTTGGGCTTATCGCCGAAGTCGCCGCCGTAGCGGTATTTCGGCGCTTCTTTCGTGCCGATATTCACGGCGTGGTCTTTATATTCCCAGATGCAGCCGCCCATATATTTATCGTGCTTTTCAAATTCTCCCCAATGGAGCGGGATATCGCCCGTGCTCCACGCGGAAACGTATTCGCAGTAGAAAAAGGGCTTCGTAAGGCTGTCGTCTTCTAAATAGCTTTTCAGATAATCGAGCGACGCGTACATGCGGGATTCCACGTCGGAAATATCCGAAAAATCCTTATGGAGACGTTCCTGATAGTCGATGCGGGCGTTCTCATAATGGATGATCGCCGTATCGTCGCGGGAACGGACGTAGTTGGCCATCTTCCGATGGTTTTCGCCGCAGCCCGATTCGTTGCCGAGACTCCATAGGATGACCGAGGCGCGGTTTTTATCGCGCTCGAAAAGGCGCTCCATGCGGTCGAGGCAGGATGCCGTCCAGTCCGGAGAGTCACACAGATACGCCCAGTAATCCCAGTACCAGTCGCCATAGTTATAGCCCATGCCGTGGCTTTCGAGATCGGCTTCGTCGATCAGCATAAATCCCAAGCGGTCGCAGAGCCCCGGGAAACGCGGGTCGTTCGGGTAGTGGGAGGTGCGGATGGCGTTGACGTTCGCGCGTTTGAGCGAATACAGGTCTTCGAGCATTTCCTCCACGCTGACGGCATATCCCGTTTCGGGCGTCATATCGTGGCGGTTCACGCCTTTGATCTTCACTTTTTCGCCGTTGAGAAGGAAAACGGAATCTTTTATTTCCACACGCCTGATACCGACCGGGAACGCGATATATTCGTTCCCCGTATGGACGGTGAGCGTGTAGAGCATCGGTGCCTCCGCGTTCCACAGAACGGGAGCATCCACGGGAATACGGAATTCACCGCTGTTCACTCCGCCCGAAACGGTCTCGCCGGCGGGGGACGCAAGCGTCCATGCGATCTCGCCGTCAAATTCCGGCGTGACCTTTATTTCAGCGGAACGGAGATCGTCGGACACGTAAGGCTTGACAAAAATATCGGAGATATGATTTTCGTCGCGTTCGAGGATATACACGTCGCGGAAGATGCCGGAAAGGCGGAAAAAGTCCTGATCCTCTAAATAGGAACCCGTGCAGTGCTTCACGACCAGCACCTCGAACCGGTTTTCACCGTCCGTTAAAAGGTCGGTGATATCGAACTCGGACGTGCAGTGGCTCACCTGCGAATAGCCTTTGAAAACGCCGTTCACCCACAGATAGAAACACGATGCAACGCCCTCGAAGTTTATGTAATATTTTTTACCGGAAAGCTTTTTTACGGTTTTCGTCCGGCGGTAAAAGCCGCAGGGGATAACGTCCGGCAGATACGGCGGATCGACGGGATAGGGATAATCCTGGTTGATATAATTCGGCACGTCGTACCCTTTGCCGAGCATCAGCTGCCAGCAGAACGGTACGGGCATCTTATCGGGACACTTCACCGTCTGCGTAAAGTTTTCGTCCTCAATGGCAAGCTCCTCGACGTTCGGGAAGAACGCGAAATCCCACTCGCCGTTCAGCGTAGTAAAATACGCCGACTCTTCTCTGTCTTCCGCCGCTTTTTCCGCCGTCTCAAAAGGGACGAAATAGGCGCGCGGCGCCATACAGCCGACGTGTATATTTTCAAGTTCTCTGTAATATCTTCCGGGCATAGACGTGTACCTCTTTATAACAGATAAGTCCGCCGATGTCGTTCTACGGAGAAACAGACCTCCGTGAAGGCATCCGCGGACTTTCCTTTTTATTTTTTATTTCTCAAATCTCTTCTCGAAGATCACGCAGATGCCGAGGATCAGCGCGATACCGAGCGAGAACATCGCCGCTTCGTACGAAAGTCCCAAATGCAGGATATCGAGCTTCGCGATACTGCCGAGAAGACCGCCGAGAAGGTCGGCGGACTCCGACTGCGCCGCGGACGTAATAAGACTGCCGATGCTTATTTTGCCGGAAAGCATGGGCGCGGCAAAAGCGTCGAAAAGCTTGTTCGAAGCAAACAGTGTGACCATCGCGCCGAGAGTAAGCGACGAAGAAAGGATAAATTTCTTCGTCGCGATCGAAACGATCGCCGCGGCGAGCGCGATCACAAGGGTAACGATGAGGCAGATGCCGGCGGCGTAGAGCCAGCCGGTGTTGGTGAACATCTGTCCGAGCGTGGAATCCTTGTCGCGGATCGAAGAGATCAGCGTTTTGATAAAGCTGTTTTTGACTTCGTTTTCACTGCTCAGAGAAGAGACGATATATTTCAGGCTGATATTATCCTTTAAGCCTATGGAACTCATAAGATTTTCCGAAAGCGAAGAACTGATGTGCAGCCTTATGAGCGGCAGAAAATAAAAGATCGGGAAAAGAAGTACGCAGAAAACGGGGCATAAAATTTTATATACGGTCTTCATTTGCGTCCTCCTTTTTACTTCTTCACGGTGAAGGAAGAATTGAGCTGTACCGTTCTGTTGAAAACGGGCGCGCCGGGCTTGGAATCGGGATCGGCGCAGAAATAGCCGTCGCGCATGAACTGGAAAGCCTCTCCGCCCTTTACGTCGGCGAGAGCGGGCTCCACAAGGCAATCTTTCAGAACGACGAGCGACTGCGGATTGATCGCGGCCTCGAATTCCTCGTCGGGAACGGAAGCGGGATCTTCCACGGTGAACAGCTGATCGTAAAGTCTTACTTCCGCTTTTACGCTGTCGGAGCCTGCCCAGTGGATCGTACCTTTTACCTTTCTGCCGTCGGGCGAGTCGCCGCCCCTGGTGGCGGGATCGTAGGTGCAGTGGATGCAGGTGACTTCGCCGTTCTCATCGGTCTCATAAGACGTGCAAGTAAGGAAATAAGCGCCCTTCAGTCTTACTTCGTTGCCGGGGAACATGCGGAAATATTTCTTCGGGGGCTCGATCATAAAGTCGCTCTTCTCGATGAAGATCTCTTTCGAGAAGGTGTATTTGCCGGTGCCGAATTCGGGATGGTCGGGATGACGCTCCACCTCGATGACTTCACGCTTTTCCTCGGGGTAGTTGTCGATGATGACCTTGAGCGGCTCGGTGACCGCCATAACGCGGGGCGCGTTGGCGTTCAGCTCATCTCTTACGCAGGCCTCGAGCAGACCGTAGTCAACAACCGAGAACGCCTTGGAAACGCCGACCTTCTCGATAAAGGTACGCAGCGCCTTCGCGGGGTAGCCTCTGCGGCGCATACCGCAGATGGTCGCCATACGGGGATCGTCCCAGCCCGCGACCATGCCTTCTTTGACGAGGCGGATATTTTTTCTTTTGCTCGTGATGCAGTGGTTGATGTTCAGACGCGCGAATTCGATCTGACGGGGCGGCTCCTCAAAGCCGATGGCGTTGATGAACCAGTCGTACAGCGGACGGTGATTCTCGAATTCAAGGGAGCAGAGAGAATAGGTGACTCTCTCCTTTGCGTCGGACAGCGGATGCGCGAAGTCGTACATGGGATAAACGCACCATTTGTCGCCCGTGTGATGATGGGTGACGTGCATGATACGGTAGATAACGGGGTCGCGCATGTTCATATTGGGGGAAGCCATGTCGATCTTAGCGCGGAGCACCTTTTCGCCGTCGGCGAATTCACCGGCGGTCATGCGGGCGAAGAGATCGAGGTTTTCTTCCACACTTCTGTTGCGGTAGGGGCTCTCCTTACCGGGTTCGGTAAGCGTACCTCTGTACTCCTTCATTTCCTCGGGAGTAAGATCGCAGACGTAGGCTTTTCCCTCTTTGATGAGCTTAATGGCGCATTCATAGATGAAATCGAAATACTCGGAGGCGTAGTATACGTTCGCCCACTTGAAGCCGAGCCATTCGATATCCTCTTTGATGGATTCCACGTACTCAACGTCCTCCTTGGAGGGGTTGGTATCGTCTAAACGGAGATTGCAGATACCGTTGTATTTTTCGGCGGTCGCGAAGTCGATGCAGATCGCCTTCGCGTGGCCGATGTGCAGATAGCCGTTGGGCTCCGGCGGGAAACGGGTCTGGATGCGGGTGTTTTTGCCCGCGGCAAGATCTTCGTCGATAAAATCGTGTATAAAATTGGAATTGAGAGCGTTTATTTCATCCATAGGGGCATATCCTCTCTTTTATGATAACTTTTCGATGGCTTTTTCGATGCGTTCCAGTGTTTTCTCTTTGCCGAGGATCACGGCGAGGTCGGTGCCGCCGCCGGGGGTCTTCTGCGTGCCGGCGAGAGCGATACCGAGGGGATAGAGGAGCTTGCCGTTCTTCATTTCGAGCTCGGCGGCCTTTTCGGCGCAGGAAGCAAAGATCGCGTCGGGCGTCCAGTTTTCCACGCCTTTCAGCAGGGGAAGAAGGATCTCAAGCGACTGCTTCGCCGTTTCGGGATCGGTCTTCATCTTCTTGTTGACGTAAAGCTCGTTGTCGTAATCGGGCATCTCCTTGATGAAGCCGATCTGCTCGGGGATCTCGCCGAGGACTTCGGTGCGGGGCTGCAGGTTTTTGCAGAGCAGACCGAGATCCTTGATATCGTCGAGGTAGTCCGCCATCACGGGCTTCGCTTTTTCGATGAACTCTTCGGGAGAGAGAGCCTTGATATATTCAAAGTTGATGTGACGGAGCTTGAGCGGATCGAAAATGGCGGGAGATTTACTGATGCGGGCGGGATCCCACTTCTCGATCATGTCGGCCAGGGAGAATATCTCCTGCTCGCCTTCGGGGCTCCAGCCTAAGAGAAGCAGATAGTTGAGCACCGCTTCGCTTAAATATCCCTTGGCTACGAGATCCTGATAGCTCGCGTCGCCGTTTCTCTTGGAAAGCTTCTGATGCGCGTCCTTCATAACGGGCGGGCAGTGCACGTACACGGGCGGCTCCCAGCCGAAGGACTGATACAGAAGATTGTATTTGGGGGTACTGGAAAGATATTCGTTGCCGCGCAGAACGTGGGTGATGCCCATAAGATGGTCGTCGATGACGTTCGCGAAGTTGTAGGTGGGCATACCGTCGGATTTCAGGAGCACCTGATCCTCCAATTCGGAATTATCCACCTCGATATGGCCGTAGATGAGGTCATCGAAGCTCGTTTTTCCCTCGAGCGGCATTTTCTGACGGATAACGTAAGGAACGCCGTTTTTGAGATTTTCCTCGATCTCCTCTTTGGAGAGGTCGCGGCAGTGACGGTCGTAAGAACCGACGGCTTTGCCGGAAGCAATCTGCTCTTCTCTCATTTTTTCCAAGCGCTCTTCGGTGCAGAAGCAGTAATACGCCTTGCCCTCGGCCACGAGCTTTTCCGCCCATTCCTTGAAAATGCCCATTCTTTCGCTCTGCACGTAGGGACCTACGTTTCCGGGCTTATCGGGGCCCTCGTCCCAGAGAAGACCCGTTTCGGTGAGCGTTTTATAGATAACGTCTACGGCTCCCTCGACCTTTCTTCCCTGGTCGGTATCCTCGATGCGGAGGATGAAGGTGCCGTCTCCGTGCTTGGCGGTAAGGAAGGTATAAAGCGCCGTGCGGAGATTGCCGACGTGCATATAGCCCGTGGGGCTGGGTGCAAATCTGGTTCTTACTTTTTCCATAATATTTTTTCCTTTCGGTCTGTTACGTTCGGGCGGGAAAAGCCGCCTTTTATTCCATTATCTTTGATATTATAATACAGAGGAAATAAAAAGTAAATAGTTTTATGGAGAGGAACGGAACGGGAAATTGCAGTTTAGCGGCTTCGCCGCTAAACTGCCGAGAGTTGAAAGTTGAGAGTTGAAAGTTGAGATGTGGACGGGCTTCGCCCGTACCCGTTTATATAAAAGCAGATACAAACGGGAGCAACTATAACAATATATCGTTCTTAATGTTGTTGAACAAGTGAA
>JAZLHN010000249.1:0-4552 GCA_045616815.1 Acutalibacteraceae bacterium | reverse complement strand
ACGGAAGAAAGAAGGGCGAACCCTTCGCACCCGGCGCGAATCCCATGCACAACCGTGAGATGAACGGTGCTCTCGCTTCGCTCAATTCCGTCGCCAAGCTCCCCTATTCCTCCGCCTCCGACGGTATTTCCAACACCTTCTCCATCGTTCCGGACGCGCTCGGCAAGACCGACGCCGAGAGAGCCGATAACCTCGTTTCCATCCTCGACGGCTATTTCCTCAACGACGCGCATCACCTGAACGTGAACGTCATGAACCGCGAAACGCTGATGGACGCCTACGAGCACCCGGAGAAATATCCGAACCTCACCATCCGCGTTTCGGGCTACGCCGTGAACTTCTGCAAGCTCTCCAAGGAGCAGCAGAGAGAAGTCATCATGCGCACGTTCCATACGAATATATGACGGGTAAGATACATTCTTTTCAGAGCCTCGGCACGGTGGACGGCCCCGGCGTGCGGTGCGTGGTGTTTATGCAGGGGTGCCCGCTGCGGTGCGCGTGCTGCCACAATCCCGATACGTGGAGCTTCGACGGCGGTACCGAAACCGACTGCGACGAGCTCGTGAAAAAGATATTCCGTTTCAAGAGCTACATCAAAAACGGCGGCGTGACCGTTTCGGGCGGCGAGCCTCTGTGTCAGGCGGCGTTCGTCGCCGCGCTGTTCAAAAAGCTCAAAGGACTCGGCATCCACACCGCGCTCGACACCTCGGGGTGTATTTTCAACGAGGACGTCTCGGAACTTCTGGACGTCACCGACCTCGTGCTGCTCGACCATAAGTACGCGAACGCGGAGGATTATCTGCGGTATACGAAATGCGAGCTGCCGAAGGCGGAACGCTTTTTGGACGAGCTCGAAAAACGGCATATCGAAACGTGGCTCAGGCGCGTCATTATTCCCGGGCTCAACGACGACGAGGCGTCCGCTCTGCAGTTAAAAAGCGTCGCGGAAAAATACCAATGCGTAACGAAAACGGAGCTTCTGCCTTTTCGGAAGCTCTGCATCGAAAAGTACAGATCGCTCGGCATTCCGTTCCCTCTCGAGAACGTTCCCGAGGCGAGCGAAGAAACCGTAAAGAAGCTTTATAAAACGATCAGCGGGACCGCGTAAAACGGCTCCGCTGTTTTTTTCGGAACAACAAATTTTTGTTTGAAGAGTTAAAACGAGGCATGGTCTTTACTTCTTCTCTGGTGAGTTTGTATGCCGCAATGCGGTATATTTTCTCCTTTTTCAGCGTGGCAAAGAAACTTTCCATTCTTGCGTTATCAAAGCAATGTCCTGTGCCGCTCAAGCTTTGGAGCATTCCACTGTCGGCAAGTGCCTCTTTGAAGGCTTCGCTTGTGTATTGACTTCCTCTGTCACTATGAAATATCGTTCCGGATAATTTACTGCCATAGGTATCTTTCATATCTTGCTCTCTGTTTTTTTCTATGCTATAGTATGAAAAAAACAACGGGGATGATGAAAACGGAAACGTTCGTAAAGCGCTTCGGCGAGCTGACAGCGGAAGAATTATTTGAAATATACAAGCTGCGTATCTCGGTGTTCGTGGTGGAGCAGACCTGCCCGTATCAGGATATCGACGACGCGGACAAGGCGGCGTATCACGTATGGCTGAAAGACGAAAGCGGCATCCTCGCCTATCTGCGCGTGCTCCCGACGGGGGCGCAGTTCGAAACGGCGGGCATCGGCAGGGTCATCGCCGTAAAGCGCCGCTGCGGCTTCGGCAGCAGAGTGCTGGCCGAGGGGATCAAAGTCGCGCGCGAAAAGCTCGGCGCGGACGTTATCACCGTGGAAGCCCAGACCTACGCAAGGGGGCTCTACGAAAAAGCGGGTTTTAAGCAGGTGTCGGAGGAATTCCTCGAGGACGGCATCCCGCATATCCGCATGCTGTACGAAGCAGGAAAATAAGCAAGATAAAAAATTTCACCCCCGGGCGGCCGCAAAACCGTTCGGGGGTGCCGTTATATCTTATTACTTTCAGAAATTTCTCCGGAAGAATTCCGCCATCCGGTCGATGCACTTGATGCCGGGCTCGTCGATCGGGCGCTGCACCGCATACACGTGGGGCAGATTCTTGCCGTCGTATTTGGGCGTATCGTAAAGCTCGGAGACCAGTCCCTTCTGCATGAAGAGCTCGTGCAGCTTTCTCGTCTGCTTAAGCGCGAGGATATCGCCGGAGCTCGTTATCATCAGCGTGGGCGGATAATCGGGCGCAAGATCGATGATCTCGTCGATGTTGAGATACGGACGCACGCAGGTCTTGAAGGGCGCTTCATCCCACATCACGCGGCAGTAGGAGCCGACGATACCGTCCTCGTTCATATACGCGACGGGAGAGGTGAGCGCCACGCAGTTGAATTTCATACCGAAATCGACCGTGCCGTAAATTTTTCTCGCTTCCTCCGAGCAGGAGAGCACGCCCGTGAACGCCGCGAGCATACCGCCCGCCGAGTCGCCGGTGAGCATGATCTTGGTTCTGTCCGCCGGGAAGCGGTCGAGATTTTCGTTGATCCACTTGATCGCCGCCGAAACATCCCGGAGCTGTTCCTCTACAAACACGTCGGGCACAAGGCGATAGCTCATGTTGAACACCATGAAGCCGCGGGAGGCAAGATATTCGCAGTAAATTTTATTGAGCTCTTTGTCGCCGTACATCCAGCCGCCGCCGTGTACGTCGATGATGACGGGAAGCTTGCCGTCGTTATTTTCGGGATAATATACGTCAAGCAGATGATATTTATTACCGTCGTCGATATAGGCGAAGTTATTTTCCTCTTTGATGCCCGCGGGCAGGCTCTGGGTCGCGTGATTCTTGTCGTCCGCTTTCTCGGTCACTTTCCAGAGCAAATTAAATACCGGAAACCATGACATAGCTTTTATCTCCCTTTCGTTTTATATTTTACTGAAAATCGAAATACTTTTCTCTCTGCTTCTTCATTCTGCCGTAAATGACTTCCAGCGTACGGGCGGCGTCTTCTCTTTCCTCGGGCGTGCCCTTGACGTACTGCTTCATGAGACGGCCCTCTTCATAGCAGAGCTCGTCGTGGAGCGGGAAGAAATTCTTGAGCAGGAAGCAGCCGTAGCGGATGAATCTCGTTTCGCCCACGAGGCGGAATTCTTTGGAAATGGTGTCCACCGCCACGGAATAGAAATCCTTGATGGAGGAAATGAGCGCCTTTCTCTCGTTTTCGGGGGAGAAAACGATGGTCTCGCAGATGAACGCGCCCGCGTTGGACTCGTAGGAGGAATGGCTGTCGGTGCTGCCCACGATCGGGAAGATATGGCCTTTCGCTCTCTCGTCGTAGTAGCGCGCAGTCTGGAAGCCGTTGTGCTCGAAGTAGCGTTCGCCGCCGAGTACCTCGAAGGCGTCGAAAGGATGCTTCTCCATCATATAGTCGGTGAATTTTTCGGGGATGTGATAGGCTTCTCTTCTCCAGTTGGGGTGCGCGAAGATGCCGAGACCGTTCGCTTTTCTTATTTCGTCGAAGATCCAGCAGCACACCGCCCACGGCACGGCGTCCACGGTGTCGGGGACGTCGGCGGCGTCGGCAAGCGCCTGCATTTTCGCCTGATAGTCTTCATAGGAGAGCACGTCGGGGCATTCGCCGTAAAGAGAGCGGAATTTTTTATCCTCGCCCTTTTCGCGCACCTGCGCGCCCTCGGTGATCGCGTTGACGGAATATTCACCGCCGAAATTTACGATATGCACGTGGTTGGTCTTGCCGTAAACGGGGGGAAGATGCACTTCCTCGCCGGGCACGATGTTGAACTCGGTCTTCACGTCCTTGTAGCACTCGATGGCGCGAAGGGACGGATAATATCTTCCGTGGTCGCTGATGACGGTGAAGTCGTAGCCGTAGCGGCGGTAATTCGCGGCGACGGTCTCGGGGTCCTGCTGTCCGTCGGACAGATTGGTGTGCATGTGCAGGTCGCCCATGAAGGGATAGCGGCCCTCTAAGTCTTTTTCCACGCAGTAAACGGAAAATTCCTCGATCCTGCGGTCATCGTCGCCGCGGAAACGAATGTAATATTCCTGCTCCTGATCGAAGGTGTGTTCAAAGGTGAAGCCGCCGTTTTCATCGCAGACTATTTTGCGGGTTCTGAAATCGCCGGTCGCGGGGAAATCCTTGGGGTTGCCGCCGTCGAGCGCGCTGATGACGAGCGTGTATTCCTTGCCGGGCTCAAATTTCTGCCTGCCGCCTAAGGGGATGATATGGATGGTCGTTTTTTTGCCGCACACGACCACCTTGGGGAAAATATCGAAATTGTTGAGAAGATCGTCTTTGATATGCATAACATTACCTCCGTTTTTATTCCTTTTCATCGTAGCACACCCAAAGGGAAAAAACAATATAAAAGAAAAAATGTTGTTTGCGGAATGGAATAACCGAACGGGAAACGGCAGTTTAACGGCTTCGCCGCTAAACTGCCGAGAGTTGAAAGTTGAGAGTTGAAAGTTGAGATGTGGACGGGCTTCGCCCGTACCCGTTTATATAAAAGCAGGTACAAACGGGAGCAACTATAACAATATATCGTTCTTAATGTTGTTGA
>JAZLHN010000248.1:0-7767 GCA_045616815.1 Acutalibacteraceae bacterium | reverse complement strand
GGCCCCGGCGCCGCCAATATGGTAACGGCGGCCGCCACCGCAACGGTTAATAACATTCCGCTCCTTCTTTTCCCGGCGGATACTTTCTCCACCCGTCAGCCCGATCCCGTTCTTCAGCAGTTCGAGCGTCCGCAGTCGCTCTCCATCACCACGAACGACGCGTATAAGCCCGTCTGCCGCTATTGGGACAGGATCCTCCGTCCGGAAATGCTCATGAGCGCCATGATCAACGCCATGCGCGTGCTCACCGATACCGCCGATGCGGGCGCGGTCTGCATTTCTCTCTGTCAGGACGTTGAAGGCGAAAGCTATGATTTCCCGGAGTCCTTCTTTGCCAAGAGAGTACATAAGATCACGAGAGTCGTTCCCACGCAGGACGAGATCGACGATATCGCCGAGATCATCGCCAATGCGAAAAAGCCCCTGCTGATAGCGGGCGGCGGCGTAAGATATTCCGAAGCCGGCAAGGCGGTCGAGGATTTCGCCGAGAAGTTTAATATGCCTTTCGCCGAAACGCAGTCCGGCAAGAGCGCCGTTTTGTCCTCCCATAAATACAACGTGGGCGGCGTAGGCGTTACGGGCAACCTTTCCGCGAACGTGCTTGCAAAGGAAGCTGACGTCATCATCGGCGTAGGCACCCGTTTCTCGGATTTCACCACCGCTTCCAAATCCCTTTTCGTCAATGCGAAGGTCGTTACGATCAACACCGACCGTTTCGACGCCTATAAACTCGACGCCGTAAAATGCGTAGCCGACGCCAAGCTCGCCGTGAACGCTCTTTCCGCCGCACTCGAAGCGAAAAACTACAAGACCGCCTACACCACCGAGATCGCCGACGTAAAGGCGCAGTGGGCAGAAGAAATGGCGCGTCTTTCCGAATATAAATACGATAAGGATTTCGAGCCGCTCATCAAGGCGCGCTGTGAAAAGACCATCCCCGAATTCGTGGAGATGTACGGTTCCGCTCTTACGCAGACGCAGGCGCTGGAGTTCATCCGCGAGAATATCGCTCCCGACGCCGTAGCGGTCGCCGCCGCGGGTTCTCTTCCCGGCGATATGCAGAGAATGTGGACGACCGACGCGCGCTATACCTATAATATGGAATACGGCTATTCCTGCATGGGCTACGAGATCGCGGGCGCGTTCGGCGCAAAGCTTGCCGATCCCTCCAAGGAAGTTTACGCTTTCGCGGGCGACGGCAGCTATCTGATGCTGCATTCCGAGCTCGTTACCTCCATTCAGGAGGGCATGAAGATCAACGTGCTCATTTTCGATAACGCGGGCTTCGGCTGCATCAACAACCTCCAGATGAGCAACGGTATCGGCAACCTTGCCACCGAGTTCAGAAAGAGAGACGAAAGCGGCAAGCTCACCGGCGACCTCATGAAGATCGACTTCGCGATGTCGGCGGCCGGATACGGCGCTAAGACCTATTCCGTGCATACGCTCGACGAGCTGCGCTTCGCTCTGGAAGACGCGAAGAAGCAGACCGTTTCGACCCTCATTGATATCAAGGTCCTTCCCAAGTCCATGACCGACGGCTACGGCGCATGGTGGCACGTGGGACTGGCCTCCACCTCCGGCATTGATTCCGTAAGGAATGCATATATAAACAAACAGGAAAATTTAAGTAAAGGGAGGAAATATTGATCATGCTCGACAAAAACAAAGTGAAACTCGGTATCGCTCCCATCGGTTGGACAAATGACGATATGCCCGACCTCGGCAGTGAAAACACCTTCCAGCAGTGCGTTTCCGAAATGGCTCTCGCAGGCTTTACCGGATGCGAAGTAGGCAACAAGTATCCCAAGGATACCAAGGTGCTGAAAAAGGCTCTCGATCTTCGCGGTATGCAGATCTGCAACGCGTGGTTCTCCACCTTCCTCACCACCAAGCCCTACGAAGAGACCGAAAAGGAATTCATCAAGCACATCACCTTCCTGAAGGAAATGGGCGCGAAAGTCGTTGGTGTTTCCGAGCAGGGACACTCCATCCAGGGTACCGATCTTTCCATTTTTGACGACAAGTACGTTATGAACGACGAAGACTGGGATATGCTCTGCACCGGCCTTAATAAGCTCGGTAAGGTCGCCAAGGATATGGGCATCGCCCTTACCTTCCATCATCACATGGGTACCGTAGTACAGACGGCCGCCGAGATCGACAGACTGATGGAAAACACCGATCCCGAACTGTTCAGCCTGCTGTTCGACTCCGGTCATCTTGCTTACTGCGGTGAGGACTATATGGCTGTTCTCAAAAAGTATGCGAAGCGCATCAAGCACGTTCATCTGAAGGATATCCGTCCCGAGGTCATTGCCAAGGTCAAGGCGGAGAAGCTTTCCTTCCTGCAGGGCGTTCGTCTCGGTACCTTCACCGTTCCCGGCGACGGAGCCATTGATTTTGCTCCCATTTTCGACGTTCTTGCCGAAAACGACTATGAAGGCTACGTTCTCGTGGAAGCCGAGCAGGATCCCGCGATCGCCAATCCCTTCGAGTATGCTCTTAAGGCCCGTAAGTACATTGCCGAAAAGGCAGGGCTTTGATAAAAAGGAGATAATACCATGGCAGAAAAATTAAAGTATTTTATCAACAATCAGTACGTTGAGTCCAAGACCGAAAAGTATTATGAACTCCATAACCCCTCCACGGGTGAAGTTACCGGCTATGCTCCCAACTGCACTGCCGACGAGGTGAATGAAGCGATCGCCGCGGCGAAAGCTGCGTTCCCGGGCTGGAGCTCCACTCCCGCCATCAAGCGTTCTCAGATCCTTTATAAGGTAAGAGAGCTGCTTATCGAGCACATGGAAGAGCTCACCATGCTCGTTGCCGAAGAAAACGGCAAGTGCTGGGCAGAGGCGGAAGGCGACGTGCTCAAGGCAAAAGAGGGCACCGAGCTTGCCTGCCAGGTACCGTCCCTCATGCAGGGCGAAAGCACCATGGACGCTTCCAAGGGCTACGACACCGTGCTTTACAGAGAGCCTCTCGGTGTTTTCTGTGGTATCGTTCCCGTCAATTTCCCCGCTATGATCCCGTTCGGCTGGATGACCCCCGTGTGCGTTGCGTGCGGCAATACCATCGTGCTCAAGGCTGCTTCTCTCACGCCCCGTACCGCTCTGCGCATTGCCGAGCTGTATAAAGAAGCCGGTATGCCCGACGGCGTAGTCAACGTCGTTACCTGCTCCAGAAACGAGATCGACCTTATCCTCGCTCATCCGGACGTCAAGGGCATCACCTTCGTAGGCTCCACGCCCGTGGGCAGAAAGATCTATGAAAAGGCAGCCGCCACCGGCAAGCGCGTACAGTGCCTCTGTCAGGCGAAGAACCACGCTCTCGTTATGAGCGATACTCCCATCGAGCGTACCGCCGCGGGCGTTATGAACTCCGCGTTCGGCTGTGCCGGTCAGAGATGTATGGCTCTTTCCGCGTGTGTCGTTGAAGAGTCCATCGCCGATGAATTCGTAGCCGAGCTCGTGAAGCAGGCTTCGCAGATCAAGGTCGGCCCCGCTTACGACAAGACCTCCAAGCTCGGTCCGATCACCTATGAAAAGCACTATCACGAAGTTCTTGACGATATCGACAAGGGCGTAAGAGAAGGCGCGAAGCTCGTACTCGACGGCAGAAACTGCAAGGTTGAGGGCTATGAAAACGGCTACTATGTAGGTCCCACCATCTTCGACTATGTGGAAGACGATATGACCATCGGCAGAGACGAGGTATTCGGTCCCGTGCTCTGCATCAAGCGCTGCAAGGATTTCGAAGACGGTCTCGCCAAGATGAATGCCAATCCGTATGCCAACGGCTCCGTTATCTTCACCCAGAGCGGCTATTTTGCCCGTGAATTCGTCCGTCACACCGACGGCGGCATGGTCGGCGTAAACGTAGGTATCCCCGTTCCGATCGGCTTCTTCCCGTTTGCCGGACACAAATGGTCGTTCTTCGGCGATCAGCATTGCCTCGGCAAGGACGCTTATCGTTTCTATACCGAATCCAAGTGTGTGACTACCCGCTGGTTCGACGAGGAAGAAAAAAACAAGAGAGAAGTATCCACCTGGGACGGAACGATATGATCGAGAGTTGAAAGTTGAGAGTTGGGAGTTGAGATAAATTGTGTTTCAGCTCTCTGTCTCATTATTCACTCTTGGTAAACTGAAAAGAGCTGACAGAAGATGTCCGCTATTGCGGAAGAAAAAAGTCTTTTATTTGGTGTGCGGATTGTAAGGCTTCATCGGTATCTGAAAAATGAAAAGCATGAATTTGAACTGGCAAGTCAGATATTAAGAGCCGGAACAAGTATTGGCGCAAATCTCGCGGAAGCAAAATGCGCGATTTCCAAAAAAGATTTTTACGCTAAAATATACATCGCCTTAAAGGAATGCAGCGAAACTTTGTTTTGGCTTGAATTATTATACCGTTCTGATGTGATTACAAAAAAAGAATATGCCAGTCTTGTAAAAGACTGTGCTGAACTGAAAAAAATATTAATGGCAACAACAAAAACAATCAGTATAGAACTTATCTCTGTAAAAGAAGTGGGAAGCGACGAATTGTAATATGATCAAATCGCGTAAGCGATTTCCTTATCTCAACTCTCAACTCTCAACTTTCAACTCTCAACTCTTTTCTGAAAAAAGGTGCACCATCTAAAAAATAATAAACACATTAAAAAAGGAGAATATTATGCTCAAAATCGGTATCATCGGTGCGGGACGCATCGGTAAAGTACATCTTGAATCCATTTCTTATCACGTAAAGAACGCGACCGTTGTTGCGGTAGCGGATCCCTTTATGAACGACGAGACCAAGGCCTTTATCGAGGGTTTCGGCGTAGAGAAGATCTACACCGACTATAAGAAGATCCTTGAGGACAAGGAGATCGACGCCGTGCTCGTATGCTCCTCCACCGATACTCACGCCGCTATTTCGATCGAAGCGATCAAGGCCGGCAAGCACGTATTCTGCGAGAAGCCCGTTGACCATTCCATCGAGAAGATCCAGGCCGTTGCCGACACTCTTGCCGCCAACCCCGGCATCAAGTTCCAGGTAGGCTTCAATCGCCGCTTCGACCATAACTTCGCAGCTGTTCGTAAGGCTTACGATAACGGCGCTATCGGCGAGGCTCATATCCTGAAGATCACCTCCCGCGATCCCGAACCGCCCAACCCGAAGTACATTGCCGTTTCCGGCGGTATCTTCCTTGATATGACCATCCATGATTTCGATATGGCTTGCTTCCTCACCAATTCCGACGTGGAAGAGATCTATGTAAACTCCGCTGTTCTCGTAGATCCCGCCATCGGCGAGCAGGGCGACGTAGACACCGCTATCATCACCATGAAGATGGCGAACGGTGCTCTTGCCGTGATCGACAACTCCCGTCGTGCCGCTTACGGCTACGATCAGAGAGCGGAACTCTTCGGCTCCAAGGGTATGGTCGCTACCGCCAACGATACTCTTTCCACCGCCGTTATCGCCAACGCCGACGGCGTTACCGGTGAGAAGCCCCTCTTCTTCTTCCTTGAAAGATACATGGAGTCCTTCTCCGAGGAAATGCGTCAGTTCGTTGACGCCTGCGAGAACGACAAAGACGTTCCCGTCGGTATCCACGCCGGTATGCAGAGCGTGAAGATCGGTCTTGCCGCAAAGAAGTCCGTTGCCGAGCATCGTCCCGTTCTTCTTTCTGAAATCAAATAAGCAAGATTCCGTTTTTCAGGAGACCGCCCAAAAAAAGCGGTCTCTTTTTTATGTAAATTTTCGGTAAAAAGATGTAGCAAAAGCCGTAAATATATGTTAATATAAAAACAACATAATAAAAGGAGAGATATTTTATGTTAACGGAACTTTCAACAAAAATGATCGTCGCTTACATAGGCTGCTGTGTGCTCGGGCTCGTTTGCCTCTGTGTTTTTCTGAAAATGCGTGTAAAAGAGGCAAGCGCGAAATGCACCGTGGCAAAGGCTATGGTAAGCGTATTTTTTATTCTTTCCTGGCTTGTACTCGCGCATCGCTGGTATCTCGGCAGATATGAAATGTTCATCGGCGCGGGACTTCTTTTCGGCCTTTTGGGCGATATCTGGCTTGACCTCAAATTCTGCTGCCGTGACGGCGAATCCGATTTCTATACCTATGCCGGATTTATTTCTTTCGCCATAGGGCATTTCGCTTATATCGCCGCCATTATCACGGGCGTTCACGGAAAGTTCAATCCGATCTCCGTGCTTCCGGCTCTCGGTGTCGCGGTCGTTGTCGGCCTTGTCATCTTCTTCGGCGAAAAGGTCATGGGACTTCATTACGGCAAGTTCAAGCTTATCTCCACGCTTTACGGCGCACTGCTGTTCTTTATGACCGCCTTTGCGCTGTTCGCGGGTATCTTCACCGGCGGCATCATGAACAACAAGCATCTGCTCATGCTCTTCATCGGCGGCATTTTCTTTGCGATCTCCGATCTGATCCTTTCCGGCACCTATTTCGGCGAAGGCAAAAACCGTCCCGTGGATATCGTTACCAACCACGTTACTTATTACATAGCGCAGTATATCATTGCGGCGACGCTTTTCCTCAGCTGATAAAAGAACGGAGATAATAAAATGCGCAGACAAATGCAGCTCGATCTTTCGGGCATTACAACGTACGATTCTCACAACAGGATCAATCTCGTCACCATTGAGAATATGATGACCCCCGGCGTTACGCCGCACGAAGAGTATACCGCCGACGGCTTCGACGAGCTGATTGATCGTATCATCAAGGCGCGCAGAGCGGGTCGCCCCGTGATCTGGAGCATGGGCGCGCACGTTGTGAAAAACCGTCTTTCCCGCTACATCATCGAGCTTATGAAAATGGGCATCATCACGCATATCGCGGCGAACGGTGCCACGAGCATCCATGATTTCGAGCTTGCCTATCTCGGCGGTACGTCCGAGGACGTGCCCACCGCCATCGAGGACGGCTCGTTCGGTATGTGGGAGCAGACCGGCGCGTGGATGAACGAGGCGATCGCTCTCGGCGCCGAAAAAGGCATCGGTTACGGCGAGGCGCTCGGCGAATACATTGATATGCACCCCGAAAAATTCCCCAACCGGGAGGATTGCATTCTCTGGAACGCCTATAAGCTCGATATCCCCGCCACCTATCACATCGCGCTCGGTACCGACATCATCCATCAGCACCCGTCCTGCGATATGGAGAAAATAGGCAAGTGCTCCGGCATCGACTTCAAGAAAATGGCTTACAGTGTTTCTCAGCTCGACGGCGGCGTGTTCCTCAATTTCGGCTCCGCGGTCATCGGTCCCGAGGTCTTCCTCAAAACGCTTTCCATCGCCCGTAACCTCGGCTATCCCACGTTCAATATCACCACGGCGAATTTCGATCTGATACGTTTGGGCGATTACCGCTGCAAGATCGGCTATGAGGATCCGAACTACTATTACCGCCCGCGGAAAAATATCGTGAACCGTCCCACCTGCAAAGGCGGCATGGGCTGGCACTTCGAGGGCGACCATCAGATCACGATCCCCACGCTCTACGATAAGCTCAAAGAAAAATATTAAAAAAGCGAGCTGAAGGTGTATGACTTTCAGCTCTTTTTCGGTGATGAATATGATAAATGAAAACGATATACTCTTTGCTCAGAAGGAGCTGAAAAACAAAAAAATCGGTATTATCGGCGATTTCTGCGTGGATATCTACTGGGACGCCGATATGACCCGATCGGAATTATCCCGCGAAACGCCGCATTTCCCGCTGCCTGTTGTAAACGAGCGTTTT
>JAZLHN010000247.1:0-13568 GCA_045616815.1 Acutalibacteraceae bacterium | reverse complement strand
ATGCAGAAGGAGCAGAACATGGCGTCCCAGTCGCCGTATACGTCGCCGTACCATGCGCCGTATCTCGTGTAGCCGTTGTTCTTGTCTTCATCCGTCGATTTGAAATTCTGAACGCTTTCTTTATAGCCCTTCTGAGTTTTGGCGATCGCGAGGATATCCTGCGAGGCGTTGCCCGAGAGCTTCACGTCTTTGAAGGTCTTTTTCCAGTCATCCTCGGTTTCGGTATCGACCGTTTTATTGCTTAAGCATTCCGCCGAGTGCGTATGCTCGCTCAGGTTGCAGCTCAACACGCCGTTTTTGTAGCAGGAAGCGTCGTGCGTGTGTTCGTAAGCGTAGCCGCAGTAATATACCGCTCTGTCCTTATCGGGGTTGCGGGGCAGACACGCCATATCGTGTTCGTGCTCGGGCTTTTCGCAGATCAGTACTTTTTCAACGTTTTCGGTGCGGCAGCCCGCATGGGTGTGACGGAGGATCTCAACGTGGCCGCAGACAAGATGACCGTTTTCGTCGTAGCAGGCGTCGGTATGCTCATGGAAGGCGGCGTTCGTCACGCTTCCGGAATATTCGGCTTCCTCGCAGACGCAGACGAGAGTGGTGACGGTCTTATAGCATTCCTCGGTATGGGTATGACCTTCGTTTTCCTCGGTCGCTTCGCTTTCTTCGAGACCGCAGACGAGGATGTCTTCCGTTTTATAACATTCGTCGGTGTGCGTGTGTTCCTTCACTTCGGACAGGGGGCACACGAGCTCGCCGTTATTATAGCATTCGTCGGTATGTTCATGGATAACGTAGTCCGCAAAGCCGCAGGCGCAGTTTCCGTCGGCGTCGTAGCAGACGTCGGTATGCTGATGGATGCCGTCGGCGCAGGTGAACGAAACGACGCTCCGTTCTTCATAACAGCTTTCGTCGTGCTTATGCTCTTCCATGCCGCAGATGGCGACCTTGTCCTCGCTCATCGTGATGGCGGGGAGAATGAGTATATAGGTCGTATAGAACACGACGATGGCGGAGAGGATCAGAACGACCCGCTTCCATATCGACTTCCGGCTGCGTTTTTGGGAGTATTCCGCCGCCGTCTGCTCAAATCCTTTCTGCTCCGAAGAAACTTTCTTTGTATTGAGATTTTTGTTTTTCATACCGGACCTCCGAGAAAACTTTTGCTCTTTGCCGCCGGACGGATCATTTTCCTTTGCCGCGCGGCATATATATTATATATTTTTTAAAAATATAGTTTAATAAATTGTATTCTAAACTAAAAATTAAATCAATATTTTTTTTAAAATTTGAACTGACAAAAACTAACTGTTGAACAAATATCTTCCATTCGGAGCGATTTATGTTGCCATTTTTCTGTTTTTGTGCTAAAATCAGAAAAAAACAAAAGGAGAATAGCTTTATGAAAACCGTATTTACCGATAAAGCTCCCGCCGCCATCGGCCCCTATTCGCAGGCAAAAATAAGCGGAGGTTTTCTCTTCGCCTCCGGCCAGATCCCCGTGGATCCCGCGACCGGAAACGTGGCGGGCGACACCATCGAAGCGCAGACCGAGCAGGTCTGCAAAAATATTTCGGAAGTCCTTGCCGAAGCCGGCACTTCTTTTGAAAAGGTCGTAAAGACCACCTGCTTCATTGCGGATATGGCGGATTTCGCCGCGTTCAACGCCGTGTATGAAAAATATTTCGTTTCCAAGCCCGCGCGCTCCTGCGTCGCCGTGAAGCAGCTTCCCAAAAACGTTCTCTGCGAAGTGGAGATCATCGCGGAAGTATAAAGCATCCCGAAATGAAAAAAGCACGTCCTCGGACGTGCCTTTTTTGCGATTTTTATTTGATATACACCATTTGATGTAATTCGATCTTCGGTACCGTAAAACGGACTTTACCGTTCTCGTATGTGAACGGTATGTCTTTTTGCTGCGGAACGAGAGTGAGCTTTGACGGTGCCTGCGCCTTTACGCTCACTTCGATATCATACAGCGGAACGACGTCTTCGATCACCTCGGTATCCCTGCCCCGGATGGTGGTGTGTGCGAAAAGAAGATGTACGAGCTTTCCTCCGTTGGCGGTTTCCTGCAGAGTGCAGATCCCGCGGTCGGGGAGAGAAGTTTCTATCGCGAAGTCATCGTTCATAAGGCGGCGGATAACGTAGTTTACGAGCTCTTTCTGATGATAGTCTCCGTACAGCGCGTAGCCCTTGAATATGTTCCAGCCGATATAGGCGATATTGCCTTTGAGAGTAACGGCGGGGGCGAAGGTCGTCTCGTCGTTCGGCGCGTGCTGATGCGAGCAGAAATGCTCGGGAGTGCGGTTGAAATAGGGCGCTTCGGAGTTCGCGAGTATTTCGGCGTCAACGGCTTCTATGTTGTAAGCATCGGTGCGCATGATATATTCCGTTGTCCCGTTTACGGTACTGAAACCGGGAATATAGTAGGTCGGTGAAAACTCGCTTGCACCGAGGAATTTCGCGCCGGTATCAAAAAGGAATTTTTCCCCGTCGGTGCCCGCCGTGCCGGAAAGGAGCAGCTTGCCGCCTTTGGCAAGAAACGCGTTCACTTTTGCGAGGAAGCCTTCGTCGGTCACGGCGTGATCGGGCAGGATCAGAAGCTTATAGCCGGAGATATCGGCGTCCTTGTCAACGAAATCGTACAGCCGGCCGGTTTCGAGCAGAATTCTGTTGGCGCCCACGTCGGCCTTGCCCGTGTCGCCGTTTCTGGTGCCGTCCATGCTCTCGGCGGAGAATACGGCGATCTCGGAAATATTCTTCGCGCCCTTGCACCATTTTTCTTTCTGCTCCACCTCGGCGTAACCCGCGCCGATGAGGGCGTAGGTGGAGGGATTGAGTCTGCCGTTCGGATGCATCTGATCGCCCACCGAGCAGCCTGCGCCGCAGGCAAGCGAGAGCGCGGCCTCATACCGCAGGGCGTTCGGATGCTTGAAACCGCCGAATTCGCCCCAGCTCTTATGGAATTTGCCCGTCATGCCCGTGAAGTTCCTGCCGAGCGTTCTCACGTAGGCGGCCGAAAGAGGGAAGTGGTCGTAGCCCCAGCCGCCGGTGGGAAGACTTTCGAGCTCTAAATCCTTCTGCGTATTGATGAGGTCGCGTCTGCCGTGCGTCACGTGGCCGCAGTTGTGGAAAACGGTGCAGGTGTCGCTGTGCTTCCTGACCACACGCTCCACCTCGTCCATATAATGACGGTATATCCTTTTACCGAAGGCGGCAACGTTTTTCTCGTCGTGCCAGTCTATGCCCTCTTTTTCCATGTCGGCGCGGCATTTCGGACACCAGCACTGGCGTTCGCCGAGAATGTCGAGAAATACCTCGCAGGGATCGTAGCGCTCCATGACCTCTTCGATCTCGGCCAGGAGCATATCGAGATACGGTGTGTTGAGGCAGAGCAGATGATAATACGCGCCGCTGAAATCCTCGACCTCGTCGCGGTCGTCGTAACCTCTTGCGAGCCATTCCGGATGCTTATGCGCTTCCTTTTCGTCGAGCCCCGCGGAAATGTAGACCGGTGTTCTCACTCCGATCTCCTTACAGGCTTCCAGCTCCGCGCCGAGCAGATCGAATTTGAGCCCGGGGTGCATTTCATTGACTTTTGTGGGATGATAGGAATACCCGTGGTGGCATTTGGAAAACAGCGTGATCGAATCCACGTGTCCGGCCTTCAGCGTTTCCTGCCATTCTTTTTTATCGAATTTTTCTCCGATGCCGTCGATGGCGGGAGAAGTATGAAAATCAAGGTGTACCTGACGCATTCTGAAATCGTCCATCGTATTTCCCCTTTCGTCTTTTTTTTATATTCATTCCGCAAACGGAATAAGTTCCAGAAAAACGGGATCGGCAAACGCTTTTTCCGTGAACTGCGTGAAATCGTCCGGAAGCATATCCGTTTTTTCCGAAGCCTCGGTATCCCATACGCCGGAAGCGTTCCGATAGACGCTCATACCGCAGGGGACTTCTTCGTCTTCGGCAGTGAAATAAAAGCTTTCGCACGTAAGGGACGTACCGTCGTCCGAAAAACGGTAAGTACCGCAGGCGGTATTCATCGCCCCGCCGGAACCGTAATAAACCACGTTCCCGTCTGCGGTGAGTCTGTAAGCGTTCCGCGCGCTTCCCTCAAAGACGAAAAACGCCTTTCCGTTCACCGCCGTATAAACGGCGCAGAGCTCGGTCCCGCCGTCCGCCTCGGCGGAGTCGGCTCCTATGATGAGCTCGGGGATACCGTCGCCGCTGATATCCGAGATCGCATAGCCGACGTTTTTCCCGACCTTCACCGCCTCGGCGGCGCCCATGACGCCTTCATATTCGTCGTTGTCCTCGAGCATGGCGGCATGAAAACCGGTGAGCACGTCCGCATACAGCGCTTCATAGTCCGTAGGTGTCGTTTGTTCCGTCGGTGCTTCCGTCGGCTCCGTCTGCGTTTCCGTTCGTTCCGTTGCGGTGGGGGAGACGTTTCCCGCGCAGGCGGACAGAAGAACGACGAACGCGGCGAAGATCACCGGCAGAATAATTTTCTTTATCCGCATGTCAGACAAGCGAAACTTCTCTGCCGAGCTTTGCGCTTTCGTACATCGCGCAGAGGATCTTTATCATGTCGATGCCCTGCTGCGGCTCGAAATCGGGCTTCGCACCCTCGATCACCACGTCGTAGAAGTGCTTTAAGTTTCTGCCGTGGCCGTCTCTTTCCTCGAGCTGCGTGGGGATGATGTCCACAAGCTCTCCCTCTTCCTCGGTATAGATGGCGAGTCTGCCGTCCTTCCATTTGAGCCCCGCTTTCGTGCCTCTCAGCTCTACGAAACGGGATTCTTCCTTTACGTTGGACGCCCACGAGAATTCGATCTGCAGGATAGCGCCGTTTTCAAAACGGATCATGCCCATCGCGAGGTCTTCCACGTCGAAGATGCCTTCGGCGTTCTTGTCGCCGAAATCGGAGTTCGCCGAGTCGCTTAAGTCGCTGTCGGCAAATTTCGCATAGGTGTTGCCGGAAACGGAAACGGGTTTCGGATTGCCCATGAGCCAGATGGATAAGTCGATGAGATGCACGCCGAGGTCGATGAGGGGACCGCCGCCGGACTGCGCTTTGGTGGTGAACCAGCCGCCCTTGCCGGGAATACCTCTTCTCCTCTGCCAGCCGCAGCGGCCGCAGTAAATTTCGCCCATCTTTCCGCTCTCGATGTATTTCTTCGCGTATTTGGAAATATCGACGTGACGGTTGTTTCTCATCACCATGAGGGTCTTGCCCGCCTTTTTCGCGGCTGCGTCCATTTTGAGCACTTCTTCCACGTTGATCGCGTCGGGCTTTTCGCAGAAAACGTGCTTGCCGGCTTCAAAAGCATCCACGGCGATGATGGAATGCAGATAGTTCGGGGTGCAGATATCCACCGAATCAATGGTTTCATCCTTCAGAAGCTCTTTGTAATCGGTGTACACGTCCGCGTTCGGGAAGTATTTGTCCTTTAAGAACTGCGCTCTTTCCTCGATGATATCGCATACCGCTGCCACTTCAAGACGTTCGTCGGTGAGATATTCGTTCAGATGACAGCCCTTGCATATTCCGCCGTTGCCGATAAGACCTACGCGCCATTTTTTCATTTTGTTTTTCTCCTTTTTTTATGCGGGACGCGCCCGTTTTTTTACGTTTTCATAATAACACACTTTTCAGTGAAATATCAATGAGAGAAAAGAATAAATTTCTCTGTTGTTCATTCCCGGTTAATATTTATCGTATATAATGCAAAAAAAAGAATGGAGGAAAAAAACTATGTTATCCGCTTTTATGACCAAGCTGTTTGCTTTTCTGCTCTCGATCGTCGCGTTCTTCACGAATTTCTCCGTGGGAATGCAGGAAAAGAACGTCAAAGCCCCCGAGGGAGCTCTGCGTATCGACTACGGCAGTGAAGTATGCGAGCATCTCAATCTGTTTATCCCCGAAGAGATCAAATACGAAAATACCGTGCTTCTCATGATCCACGGCGGTGCATGGATCTTTGGCACCGAGTCGATGTTCAACGCCAACTGCAAGGCCGCCGCCGATGAGGGCTTCATCTGCGCCACGATGGACTATAAGAAGATCCAGAACGGCGCGAACGCCTTCGATATGTGCGAAGAGATCGACATGGCGATCGCCGCGATCAAGACCGAGCTGGAGTCCGAGGGCATCACCCCCGAGCACCTGATCCTTACCGGCCATTCCGCGGGTGCGCATCTTGCCCTTATGTACGCCTATACGTATTACGAGACCTGCCCCATCGACATCGCTTTCGTACTGAGCAACAGCGGCCCCGCCGATTTCCTCGTCGACGCCGAAACGAAGACCACCTCCATGGGACAGCAGGCGCATCTGGCGCTCACCGGACTCACCGGCGAATATATCTTTACCTCTCTTCCCGAGAGCCAGTATGAGACCATCTATAAGGTAAGCCCTCTCAATCTTGTTACCTCCGACGTGCCGCCCACCATCCTCGTGCACGGCAGCGCGGACGAAATGGTGCCGTTCCAAAACTCCGTGGATATGTACAACGCTCTTACGGCCGCGGGAGTGGATACCGCCTTCATCGTGTACGAGGGCGCGCCCCATGTGCTCGGAAAGAGATTCGTCGAAGCGGAGACCGCCCGTGCCGAAGCCTTCTACGCTTTCGTTGAAAAATACTGCGGTTAAAAACCAAAAAAAGAACGCGGGTCTTCAAAAAGATCCGCGTTTTTGTCATACGGGGATATCGTCGTGCAGGATCGCTATCTTGCCGTCTTTGTATATCGCCGAAACGATCTCGTAAGCGTTCATCGTGATCTCCGCCTGCGCGTTTTTCACGGTCAGCCCGAAGCGGTCGGGCGTTTTTTCGGGATTGAAAAACCGCAGGATCGTTCCGTTTTCTCCCGTGCGGCACACCGGCATGCACACCGGCTTGTCGGTGACGATCCGCGCGCGCTTTTCGCCGCTGCCCACGGGGAAAAAGTTAGTGCCCTCGGGCGGGCAGGCGAATTCCTCCGCCATGCGGGTCACTTCACCGATATCGCCCTTAAAAATGCGGAAACGGAACGTGTACCGCCCGTTGTCGATGCGGGGCAGATAGCGGTCGGAAGGATAAAGCTCCCGTTCGCCGATCGGGTGGAAAAGATATCCCGCGCCGCGCAGAAGCGTCAGCTCTATCGCGCCGTTTTCGTATTTCCCGCCGTACACGCCGTCGTTTATCACGGCGGTGATCTTACCGTTATGCTCCGTGCCGAGCCACTTCTGGAACGTTACCTCCGCGCCCTGTTTGTATTCGTTGACGTAAGGTCCGTCGCCGATGAGCCTGCCTTCCGGTACGGGGAGCCTTAAACGGACGAGGCGGTTCTTTTCGGCGAATTCGACCGTGACTTTCAGGTCGATATAGGGATGATTTTTATATATCCTGTATTCCGTAACGGCTTTCGTTGCACCTGAGACCGAAAATTCCTCGATCCCCGTATAAACATCGCCGTCCTCGATGACATGACGGGCGGGCAGGGGAGGAATACGGCAGAAGTCCGCTCCCTCTTCCGGCGTCATGAGCCGGAAATCAACGGGATCGGTCCCCATGCCGCGGAGCGCTTCTTGATCCGACATGCCCCACGGGTCAGCGGTATCTTCATACGTCCTGAGTCCGACCGGCGCATTAAGAACGCTTCCTTCGAGCATTGTTTCAAGGCAAACGTCTTTGAACGTTTTTGCGGTCTTTTCCGTTATCTCCGTTTTGATATCGAAGCGCGTCACGCCCATGGGCTTCAGCGCTCCCTCGAAAACGATCCGCTTTCTCCAGTCGAGATTGAGGGTCGGTTTTTCTTTGATCTGCTGACATACGAGCTCTCTGCCGTCGGCAAAAATATGCGGTACGGTCACGGTGTTTTCGTCCCAGTTCTGGTCGGCAAGCGTGAATTCCGCCTCCACGGGGCAGGTCACTTCGTACGGCTGCGGGTTGAAAACGAAGATCGGATATTCGCCGGGAGCGGCTTTTTTCTCTCCCATCGTCAGATACAGAAGCGCTTTGGTCGCCTCGTCCTTGAAAGGCTTCCGAGCGTTGGAGAGCAGCTCGAGTCCTTCTTCTTCCGCCTCTTCGATGCCGGAACCGGGCAGGATATCGTGGAATTCGGCGAAAAGGAGCTTCTTTTCCGCTTCGTTCAGGGAGTCGGTATCGAAGCCGCACCCCGCGAGAGCGGCGGCGCTGATGAGCTTTTCGGAACGGAAGATCGTATTTTCCGTTTTGCGGTGCGCCTGTTTTATGCGCATCATCGACGTATAGCAGCCCGGCATGACGGGCACGAGAGAGGACGTTATTTCCCCCGATATCTTTATGTCGTCCGCAAACAGCGCTTCCGGTGAGGAATGGACGATTTCCGCGCCTTCCTCTTTCAGCGCCGCGATGTCGGCAAGGTCTTTCCGTGAGGGACCTCCGCCGTGATTTCCCACGCCCCACAAAACAACGTCGACGTCCTCGGCGTCTTCCAAACGGCGTTTTATTTTTTCCGCGGCGTGGCCGAGACCCGAGCCGTAGCTGTCTACCCGGCAAACGGTCAGTCGGCTCCCGTCGGGAGCAACCCAATCGAAAAACCGACCGGGATAGTCTATGACGTTTCCTGCGGGGCGGCTGATGATATAGCCGTTGTAGCCGCATTTTTTCATGATCTGGATAAGACCGACGGAATGTCCGAACGAATCGAAATTGCAGGCGATGGTGGGGCTTACTCCGAATTTTGCGGAAAAGTACTTTTGTCCCGCTTTGATCTGCCGAACGAAGCTTTCTCCGGAGGGCATATTGCAGTCCGGTTGCAGATACCATCCGCCGATGATCCTCCATTTGCCGCGCTTTACGAGCTTTTGTATCCGCCTGAAAAGTGCCGGAGCGTATGTTTCAACGGCCTCGTAAAGAAGCGCTTCGTTGTGACAGAAAATATAATCGAATTCTTCGCAGAGATCGGCGGCGGTCTGAAACGTCGATATCGCCGCCGCGATCCCCTCGTTCCACGTCCATTGCCAGATGGGATCGAGGTGCGCGTTGCATATCAGATGCAGTTTTTTCACATGCTCACTTCCGGTTTAAGTTTTGATCCTATTTTAACACGCAGAATAAGTGAAATCAATCCGATTTCCGTTTGTGCTTTCCGGAAAAGGGAATAAGCTTTGTGCCGGTATGCCTCGGAAGAGTTTCCCGATTCACTTTTTGCCGACCTTCTTCCTTTATTTATCTCTTCAGAAAGCGGTATAAAAAATCTGTTCTTTTATTTTAATATAAGACTTTACGTTTTTTAGTATAGCTATTAATATTTTTATGCTTGATTATTTCTTTCTGAAATATTATTATAAAATATAAAGGTTTGATGCAAAAACCTTACTCACGCGCATTAATTTCAAGGAGAGAGCTTTATGGGTAAACCGGATCTTTCAAAGCTGAAAAGCGGCATTTCTCACGTCAAAGCGCACTGGAAAACACCCCCGGAGGGAAAATACGTTTCGTTCCGCGAATACGTGGATATCACCGTGGGCATCGGAGCGAACTATTCTTCCTCGATGATCATTTCCAAATTCATTTCCTTCGCCGCGGGCTGTTATCTGATGATGTATCACTACAAGCTGCCGTATCTGGCTTTTTCGGTGATCAACGTCATCAACATGCCTTTAAGCTACGTTTTCAGCCTCATCGGCTGGGTCATCAACGACAACTTAGGCTTTCTGCAAAAGAAGATCGAACGCAAATTCTACGGCTTCTATTTCGCGATGATCGCTTTGGGGCTGTTTCTCATCGTCTTTGATTTTTCGCCGTTCCTTGCCGAAACGAACACGCTCGTAAGGTATCTCAATTCCTTAGACGGCATCAACGCCGCCTCGGCGATCAAGATCCTCGGTACGTTCATTTTCACGAACGGCTACGGCGGAGCGAGAAATATTTTCTGGCGCAAAAAGCTGATACCGAAATTCGGCAGATATAAATATTCGCTCTACTGCGACTTCCTGCCCAAGACGATCATGGTGTTCGTGATCGGCTGGCTCCCGCTTTACAAGACCCTCGGCGACGTCACGACGAGAGTGTGGGCGGCGAACCTGCTTTTCGGCATCTACAATACCTATACGTTCAACAATCAGTTAGAGACCTGCGCGCAGAACATCAGCCCCGATCCGAAGGAACGTATCTGGGTTCGCACCTTCCCCATCAAGCTCTCGCACTTCGCGTGGAATATCGTGGATATCCTCATTCCCGTGTTCATCGGCTTCTGTAAGGACGAATGGGCGGATATCGCCGTTTTCAAATACGTCATCCCGTTCACCTTCCTCGCGTTCGCTTCCTTAACGCTGATCCTTGCCCGCCGGGTAAAGGAACGTATCCCGCAGCCGCCGCTCGACCGCAAGGTGAACATCAGTTTCTGGGACGGCATGACCGGCGTCATGTACAACAAATACCGCTGGATCAACACGATCGTAAGCCTTTTAGACTCTCTCGGAAACGGTATGCTCGCGTTCACGACCATACTCTATCTGTACACTTTCCGTCTGAGCGGACTGATCTACAGTCTCATCGTTACCCTCATTTCCTTCTGCGGCACACCGCCGGATTTCTTCACTCCCTATTTCCGCAAGCATTTCTCCTACCGGCAGGTCATGATATTCTATCAGCTCGTAAGGGCGATCACCAATATCGTCATCGTGCTCTGCTATCTGTTCTTCGGCGACAATCTGACGCTTTGCGGCACCATCAGCATCATCGCGCTCATGTTCGAGCAGGTATGCTCCACTGTGCCGAAATCCATCAACAGCGATATGCAGGTGCAGATCGGCGACTATCAGATGTATCTTTCCGGCGAACGTCTCGAAAGCTTCTCGGGCGTATTCGGCTGGTTCACGGGACCCATCACCAATTTCGTGGGACTCATCATCCCCCTGCTCCTGCTGAAATTCGGTTTTAACAGCAACTGGGACGTACTGTTCATCGACGAATCGCGCACGAAGATCATCGTCATTCCCATCATTATCGACATCATCGGCTATCTGCTCATGACGATCCCCTATATTTTCTGGGATTATGACGACAAAAAACAGCGCAAGGTCATCCAGGTGCTGAAGAGGCGCGAAGAAGTGACCAAAGCCGCAGAAGAAAATGCGAAAGAAAGCGGGGTGCGCGTTAATGAGTAAGAACAAAAGAGACCTCATGCGGGAAGCCGAGCTTGCCGACGAGGTATTGAACATCCCCGAGGATGAAATATGGACCTACCGTATCGAGGGACTGCAGGCACCGAGGATCGTTGATAAGTCGATCAAGCCGAAAACGAAAATCGGCATCATCCTCGTGCTCATCGTCGCCATCAGTCTTTCCATCTTTTTCAGCATCCGAGCCGTAAGCAACGAGGAATACGACTTTGCCCCCGCCGAAAACGGCTATGAACTCGTGAAATATTCCAATCCCGGGCAGGTAAGGGAAGTCACTGTTTCTTTTGTTGGCGAAGATGAAACGAAGCCCGTGACCGAGATACACGAATACGCCTTCAACTGCGATGAAAAGATCGTGACGATCAACGTCGGCAAAGACGTGGAAAAGATCGACGGCAAGAGCTTTTACAGCTGCTGGAACCTCGAATGCGTGTTCGTTGACGACGAAAATCCCTATTATTGCGATATCGACGGCGTATTATACGATAAGGCGCTCACCGAGATCATCTATTACCCGAGCGCGCACAATCTCTATCTCACCCGGCAGGCGGGATACGGGATAACCTTCCCCGAAAACGGAAGCGTGACGAACGACGATTTCTGCAATGCGGTGAAACTCCTTGAAAGATGCGCCGACGAGGGAACGGACGTTTCGACGCTGACCGGCGACGACGCCGCTCTCATCGGCAAATTCAACACGGTGACGGGCGAAACCGACTATGAAAAATTCACGGCGGATTACCGGGAAAAGGTCGGGAAATACGTGCTTCCCTCCACGGTGACGAGCATAGGGAAATTAGCGTTCGCCTATTCCGATATCGAGGAAATATATATTCCCGAAGGCGTGAAAAGCATCGGTACGCTCGGCTTCTTCAAGGCGGAAAAACTGAAAGAGATATATTCTTACAAAACGGACGCCGTGATAACGGATACGGCGTTTGAGGCAAACAAAGACAAGCTCGACGTTTACCGCTCTCTTCCCGAGGGATTGGAAACCATCGGCTCGGACGCTTTCACTTACGACAGAGGCATCACCTATCTGTACCTTCCCGCGAGCGTAAAGGAAATAGGCCATCACGCCTTTTACAACATGGCGTTCAAGTCCGGCGAAAACATCGAAGGTGTGGCGCAGGTGAACGCCGGATATTCCGAGGACGATTTCAAAGAGAACGTCGAAACGGGAGAATCCTGGCTGCCGAAGGTCGACGCGGGCCTTTTCGAAAAAAACGTGCCCGTCGTATATTCTTCGGCCAGAGAGTAAAAAAAACACCTCATCGGAGGACTTTTGATGAAACTATTATTTCTCGGCAACAGCATCACCCGGCACGGTCAGAAGACCGAGATCGGCTGGGACGGCGATTACGGCATGGCGGCGAGCCGACCGGAAAACGATTACGTGCACGTTGTCTGCGACATGCTTGAAAAAGCAGGAAAACATGTCATAGCAAAAGCGGAAAATATCTCTTACGTGGAGACCGCTCCCGGAGAAGGATCGAACGAAAGAGCGGAAAAGCTGCTCTCTTTCGGCGCGGACATCGTTGTTTTCCGCATCGGCGAAAACGTTGCCGATGAAAAGTCCGACGCCTTCGCGCAGTATCTTCCGCCGCTTATCGACGCGTTCAAAGCCGTTCCGGTATTCATCGTATCCTGCTTCTGGAAAAAAGACAAAATTGAAAAAATATTAGAAGATACCGCGGCGCAGTGCGGCGTGCATTTCGTATCCCTCAAAGCGATACAGAGTGAAGAATATCAGGCGACCGGTGAATACGAACACGCGGGCGTGGCGGCGCATCCGTCGGACAAGGGTATGAAAGCCATCGCGCAGACCGTTTTCGACGCGATCGAAAACGCGGGATTACTTTGTCCTTCCCGTGTTCCTGCTTTCGTCGACGACGCAAAGGAAAAAACGGACTATGCGGTCACGGTGGACGGAAAAGCGATAAAATGCCATCCCTGCCGCGTATCCGCAATGCCGTTCAATACCGTGTGGCCGGGACACCAGAGACCCGTTGAACAGACGGAGGTATCTTCTTTTATCTCGTTCGACATGGAAAGACCGGCGGACGTGCGCGTGAAGCTCCCCCGCCGGACGAACGATATCGTTATCCGCCCCTTACGCAAAAAGGTCGATTTTGAGATTTTCGGAGACGAAGTATTTTTCACGCTCCGTGAGCCGGGACAGTATACGTTCGAGGTTGACGGCAGACACAACGTTCTGCACATCTTTGCAAATAAGAAAAAGAGCTTCGACGCTTCCCTTGCGACCTACCGCTACGAAAACGGCGTTTTCGATATCGGCAGACTGCAGCTGTTCAGCGGCGAGAGCATATATATCGCCGAAGACGCGGTGGTACACGGAGAAATTTATGCTGCCGACAGCGAAAATATTAAAATTTACGGTAGGGGCATCCTC
>JAZLHN010000246.1:0-16043 GCA_045616815.1 Acutalibacteraceae bacterium | reverse complement strand
GGATACATTCTACCATATCCGTACCCATTTTGTCACTGTCCGATCTCCGGGGTTTTGAATGTACTTTTTTGTCCGCTTTTCTGGGACGTGCATCCAAAATACTAAAATCGGTGTGTCCATTTTTATGGGTACAGTTTATTCTGCAGCTTAACACTTGACACTTAACACTTAACACTTTTACTGTGCAATGGGGAAGCTGATCTTTCCCATGTGCTGATAGTCGATGAGCTTGACGTCTTTGAGCTCTTTGGAATTATCGAATTTGAAGAAATCGTCGATCTCGGGATTGAGCCAGAGCTTCGGCGCGGGCAGGGAGCCTTTTTCGTCGAAGCGCGCGATCTGCTCTTTCACGGGCTCGATCTGATTGACGTAGATATGCGCGTCCTTGACGCTCCAGTCGAGCGTGCCGGGCTTTAAGCCGCAGGTCTGCGCGAGCATACAGAGAAGCGTTGCGTACTGGGTCACGTTGAAGGGAAGTCCGAGCGGCACGTCGCAGCTGCGCTGATGCACCCAGGCGTTCAGTTTGCCGTCGGTCACGTCCCATTCGCTGCTCCATACGCAGGAGGGGAGCACGGCGGTGGGCAGGTAGTCGTTCTGCCACAGCGTCATGAGCATACGGCGGTCTTCCGGGTGATTTTTTATCTTGTCGATGAGGGTCTGGGTGAGTTGGAATTTATTCACGATCCAACCGTAGGCGGTACCGATGGTGTGCGCCCACTCCTTGCCGAATTCCTTATGCACTTCGGTCTTTACGAGCTCGCCGTTTTCACCGGGGAGCATCTGCGTCGCGTTCCAGAAGCCGTTTTCGTCGATCTCCCACTCGTTCCATATATTGACGTTTCGCTCTTTGAGCCAGCGCACGTCGTTGGACTGCACCTGATAGATCCACAGCATTTCGAGCACCGCCTGGCGTATGAAAAGCTGCTTGGTGGTGAGCACGGGGAATTCCTCGGAGAGGTCGAAATGAAAATGGTGCGACGGGATCTTCACGGTGTTAATACCCGTGCGGTTCACGACCTCGGTGCCCTCGGAGAGTATTTTTTTACACAGTGCTATGTAATCTTCATCCCATTTTGACATCGCAGTTTACCCCTTTCGGATGCCGCTGAAAAGCTCGCGGAAGAATTTTCCGAGACGCTCGAAGAAAAGGCGGATCTTTGCGAAAAAGCCTATCTTGGAGCCTTCTTCATCCTTTTCGTTGGTTTGACGGGAAAGCCAGTCGATCACGCCGATGCCGGGGGTGGTCATCTCGATCTCATTGCCTTCGCTGTCGATCGTGGTCGCGAAAACGTAGGGCGTCACGCCGTCGTCCATGAACATATCGTAGGTCACGGCTTCCCAGATATAATGCTCCGCGTCGTCGGCAAGCTTGCCGTCCTCGGTCTTTTTCGTATTATCGGCGAAACGGGCTTCCGAGAAATGCGTGAGGCGGAGTCCGTCCGGACGGTTGGAGATCTCGGCGAGATATTCAAAGTTCGGCATCACGTCGGAGGTCTCGTTGATGATATACGGGTCGTTGTCGCTCGTGAAGATCCAGAGGGAAACGTCGGTGAGCTTGTTGAGCCCCGCAAGCGTGGGCTGCGTGATCGCGGCAAGAGGCAGAGCCGCCGCGAAGAATTTGGGATACGCCGTCACCATTTCCCATACCATGCTGCCGCCGGTGGAATAGCCCGCGATGTAGATGCGGGAGGTGTCGATGTGATCCTTATTCTTTTCGATAAAGGAATCAATGATCTTTTTGAGATCGGAACGCATGGTGCCGTCCCAGCTGTTGAGCGAAGAGCCCGCGGCTCTCGGCGCTAAAAGGAAGCAGCCGCCCGCGTCCACGAAGCGGGACTGATATTCGTCGCTTGCCCAGTTGCTGAATTCATACCACTGGAGCTGCGCGCGGGCGAACGTGCCCGAATTCATACCGTGCAGCCATACGAGCAGAGGATATTTCTGCGTATCGTCCTCCTCTTTTACGGGAGAAAAATACACGTAGTCGTAGTTGTTGCTGTACACGCCGTTTTTGAACTGACGGTCGAGCTTTGCCTTTCCTTCGGATAAGCCGATCGCTCCCGCGGACGTGAGAACGAAAGGCAGCAGTGTGAGAACGCAGAGAATAAGCGCGATGATCTTTTTCATATTTCTGACCCCTTTTCACATATTTAATTCATCATATCATATAATTTTATTTTATGAAAGAGGTTTGGTAAAATAAAGCGATAAATTTTTGTTTGAAGAGTAAAAACGAGGCATATGAATCATAACGCCTCCCCTCTTAGGGGAGGGGTGATCCCCCGCAGCGCGGGGGAATGTCACGAAGTGACAAGGGGGACGGCGCCGTCAGCGCGACCTTGTGTCGGTGGAGAGGTTCATTCCTCGGTTTTCCGAAAAATCGTTGTTACGGCGGCATTTATAGAACCTCACCGCCACGCTCACGCGCGGCCCTCCTCCCCTAAAAGGGGAGGCGTTGTGTTAGAAATGTTTCGCGCGCTCCCGCGACAGCCTCCGCGCTTCAAACTGCCATTTATCGTTCCGTCGTAACAAAAGACACGCTGAAAGTATCAGCGTGCCTCGTTGTTAAAATTTCTTGATCCCGGATCCCGGGATCCGGAGCGGTTTTATTTTCCGAGCTTGGTTTCAAGCTTAACACTGTAACGGAGGATGAGTCTCGCGTCGCCGGCTTTGATCGCGTTGTCGCAGTCTACGTCGGCGGCAAGGAACTGAACGGTGCCGGGCGCGTATTTTTCAAGTCCTACGGAAGCTCTCAGAGCGAGTCTTGCGTCGGCTGCCTTGACCGCTTTGTCGCCGTCCACGTCGCCGTACATGAAGTCGGGGGTGGTGGGCTTAACGTAGCTGTACGTTTCGTTTTTGGTCGTTTTGCATACCGTGCAGGTATATTTCTTTATGCCCTTGGTGCTTTCGGTCGCTTCCTTGGTAATAACGCCGTTATCCCATTTATGACCGAGCGCCGCAATGGTCACGTCCTTTTCGGTGAGCGCCTTGGCGGCTTTCGCATCGGCATAGAGCTTGCCGCACTTTGTGCATTTGTAATACTCTTTATTGCCTGTCGCCGTACAGGTGGCTGCCTTTGCGGCTGTCTTTTCAAGGCTGTCGGCGCAGGTGTGAGGCTTGATGAGAGAAACCTTATTACTCTCGGCATAGCCGCCGTGCGCGTCACGGACAACGCACTGGAACTGCTTGCCCTGTAAGAGTCCCGCACCCATTTCGCTTTCAACGATCACGGTGAGCGAAGAAGTGTTATAGCCGCTGAAGCCGTATTTGCCGGGCTGGTTGGAGGCGCTTGAGATCAGTTTGTCGCCCATATACCAGTTGTAGGTCAGTCCGTCGCCTTCGGCGACAACGGTGAACTTGGCTTTGCCGGTGTTGTCGATCGCTGCGTTTACGGGCTGTGTTTTGATGGTGACCTTGCTGTCTTCAAACAGCTTGTATTCTGCTTTATTCGAGTTTACGGTCTTGCCCACGGATTTTACCTTGCAGTAAACGAGCACCTTGGAGGCGTCACCGTAGGTGAAATCGGTCGTGGAGGGCACGGCGTCATCCTCGGCAAAGCCGCCGAGGCGCATGGTGTCGGTATCCGTATCGTCAAAGCCGTCCATGTCGCCGTACTCATCGCCCACGGCAAATTCGGAAACGAGCGTATCGCCGTCGTAGACCTCCATCCACCATTCGTAGGTGTCGGCGCCGGTGGCTTCCACGCTTACCTCGCTGTCGCCGCTGTAAAGCACTGCGGCGGGTTGCTTTGTGATGGTGGGGATTTCATACTTGAAGAAGGCGAAAATGCCGGTGGAGGAGGCAAAGCCGTCCTGGGCATACAGATCCGCGAACGCGTTGTCCGCGCTCTCATTATCCATTTCTCCGGCTTCGGGAATATACCATCTGCCGGCGGTGGGAACTACGTCCGCGTGGAATTCATATAAGAAAGACTCATCGCACTCTTCATATTTTGTCCATGTATCACTGTTCCAGCTCTGGGCGTTGCCGTAGCTGTCGTAGGCGGAATCGGATTTGTAGGACAGCTCTTTCATAAAGAAACCGTCGTCGGAATAAAGCGTGTAGTTATTTTCAAAAATCTTATCCTCGCCGATCTCGGGGAAGGTCATTTTTTCGGTGACCTCGTGGGCGTAGATCTCGGAAAGAGAGGTATTGTATACAAGATCGTCCGTATCTGCGGGGCCGTATGCCTCGTAAACGTATTTGGCATCCGAAAAAGCGAATTTTTTGTAGGCAATTCCCTCTTGCCATGTACCTAAGCCGAGAGTGAGCGTGCCGGCATAGGTCGTTTTGCCCGCGGGAGCGGAGAGATAAAGTGCGCCGTAAGCGTTCTGATACGAAACGTCGCCCTTGACCGCGGCCACGTTGGTGGAATCGGTCTTTACGGAAGCCAGATCCGCGGAGAAGTAACCTTTGTTGCCTTTCGCAAGCACGTCGTCGTACACGCCGTAGACCGCGCAGATGGAAGCCTTGTCTCTGCCGTTCGCTCTCTGTGTCGCCGAGCGGACGTTGGCTTTCAGATCGAGCACGCCGGAATTGAGAACGTTCACGTTGCCGTACACGCCGATGGCAAGATCCGCCGTAACGCCCGCGCCGCCGTAGGTGACGGTAACTTTACCGCTGTTCACGGTGAGCTCGGAGCAGAAAATGCCGATGAGATCGACGTCGGATCTCGTTTCCACGGTCGTGGGCTTTCCGCCTACGGTCCGTATCCTGTAGGAGTAGTTTTTCGCGAGGGTGATATCAAGCGTGCCGGAGCCGCTGATGTTGATCTTGCTGTCATCCCCGGAGCCGCCGTCTCTTATATCGGCGTAAAGCGCGCCGAACCACGCGCCGTCGTCCGCCGCCGGCTTCGCGTCGGTGGGGAAATAGTCCTTGAAATAGCCGCCGGTGAGTTTATTCGTGCCCACGAGATTGATGTTGAGCACGGGGGCGTCATCGTCGCCGTAGAACCCGCCGGGGATCGCCGAGATGGAATCGCCCTCGAAATTCGTGAGCACGAGAGTATTTCCCGATATGGAAAGGCCGGTGACCTTACCCGCTTTGATGTCCGCTTCGGGAATGAGATTGCCATCTTTGTAAACGACGTAGTTCCAGCTGCACTCCTGTGCCGAGGCGGTGAAAACGCTGAGCGGTATCAGCGTCAGCGCCATCAGAAGAGCGAGTAAAACGGAAATCGGTTTCTTCGTTTTCATCTTTTTTGTCTCCTTATTTTCGATAATTTAATATAAATTTATTCAAAAACTTATATCCACATAAACTATACATTAAAATAATAAATCCTGTCAAGAAAAAAAATTGATAAAAAACCTCCGCCCTATGTGGTAAATTTTGCTAACGGCCTCCGCCCGTTTTACGGAGAGATAAAAATATATAATAATAACATTGAAAAGATCCCGATGATATGCTATACTAAACTATCTATGGAGGCGAATGAAAAATGACTGATATAAAAGATCTTCTGTCCGGCGCTTCGGGACATACGGAAATACGCACGCAGACCTCCCGTTCGAGAAGAGCGGCGATGGTGGGCGGCAGCCTTGTGGGCAACGTTTCGTCCAAAAGCTCCGGTACGTGCGCAAGAGTCTATAAAAACGGCGTGTGGGGTTTTGCGTCCGAGAGCGGCGACGACCCGGACGCGGCGGAAAGGCTGTATAAGTCCGCTTCCGAAAATGCCGAGCTGCTCGATAAACGCAAACCGAAAAATAAATCCCCGCTCGTGAACGCCGTTCCCTGCGAGTATATCGAAAAGAAGAAATATAAGGACGTGGAGCAGAAGGTGCTCGTCGATTTCGCGAGAACCATCGACGCGCACATCGAAAAGACGTATCCGTCGCTCACGGCGCGCAGCGTTTCGATCATGACCCACTGCATCGAAAAAACGCTTCACACCTCCGAGGGCACCTATGCCTATCAGCTTTTCCCGCGCACCTACGCCATCGTATCCATGAGCGCGGAGACTTCCGACGGCGACACCGTGGAGCTGTTTGATATCTTAGGCGGCGGCGAGGGCTCTTTCGACGAGTATTATTCCGACCCCGCGCTGCTGAACGGGCAGATCGACGTTCTGTATAATGAACTGATGCTCAAAAAAGAGGGCGTTTTTCCCGACGCGGGCGAAAAGCTCTGTGTGATCGACTCCGGCATCGCGGGCATGATCGCCCACGAGGCGGTGGGACACACCACCGAGGCCGATCTCGTTTTAGCGGGTTCGGTCGCGGCGACGAACCTCAATAAGCAGGTCGCTTCTCCGCTTATCAGCCTTACCGACTTCGCCCACACCGCGTTCGGCGAAAAGGCGTGTCTTCCCGTGTACGTGGACGACGAGGGCACCGAATGCACCGACGCGGTCATCATCAAAGACGGCGTTCTGGTCGGCTATATGAACAATCTCGAAAGCGCTCTGCATTACGGCATGACTCCCTGCGGCAACGCGAGAGCCTACGCCTCCTCCGACGAGCCGCTGATAAGAATGAGAAACACCGCCATCCATCCCGGTAAGGATAAATTGGAGGATATGATCGCCTCCGTCGACGACGGCTATTATCTCACCCGCACGCAGAACGGGCAGGCGGACACCACCGGCGAATTCATGTTCGGCATCACGATGGGCTATGAAATAAAGGGCGGCAAATTGGGCAGAGCCCTGCGAGATACCACCATTTCGGGCGTGGCGTTCAATATGCTCAAGACCGTGGATATGCTCTCGGACAAGGTGTCGTGGGATTTCGCGGGCTACTGCGGCAAGAAACAGCCCATGCCCGTTTCCATGGGCGGCCCCGCCGTAAGATGTAAGGTAAATATCGGAGGCAGATAAGATGGAACACTTGAAAAAGATCGGACAATATGCTCTCGACGCGCTGAAGGCCGCGGGCGCCGACGACGCGCAGGTGAGCGTTTCGAGCGGCGAAGCGGAGGAATTCAACGTGGACGCGGGCGAATTCTCTCTCATCCGCAGCGTATTTTCGTCCGGGATCTCGATGAAAGCGATAAAAGATAAGAAAAAAGGCACCGCGGGCGTCAATCAGCTCGATACGGAATCCGTGGACGCCGCCGTGGCGGAATGCATGACCGCGGTGGAGTCCGGCGCACGGGACGAAGCCGTTTCGATCGCCGAAAAAGAAGAAAACCTCGATTTTACCGACGGTGTATTAAAGCCGGATAAGGAAAAGTTTTTTGATTCCCTCATCCGCTTTACCGAGGACGTGGAAACGCTCTATCCGCATATCATGCTGGAGCAGGTGATCGCGACCTATTCCTACGGCAAACACGTGCTTATGAACACCAACGGGGTCTGCTTCACCGAGGAGGACGGCTCGTATTCCGTGAGCGTGATGTATTCGGCGCACGACGGCGAAAACGCCACCTCGTTCAATTATTTCGATATCGACACGCTCGATCCGGGCGCGAGACTCATCGACCTCGGCATGGCGCGCACCATGTTCGAGCGCGCCGAGCAGGAGCTTGAAACGAAGCCCTTCGACGGCAAGTTCGTCGGTACCGCCGTATTCTCCCCGCTGTGCATGGGCGAGGTCATCGGCGTTGTCATGGGCTCGTTCTGCGGCGATATCTCCCTCATCGAGGGCACGTCCCCGTGGAAAGATAAGCTCGGCGAAAAGGTCGCTTCGGAAAATTTCACTCTCTCGGTCATCCCGAACGACGAGCGCGTCATCTGCGGCGAGAAGATCACCGGCGACGGCTATAAGTCGGAAAACTACGACGTGATAAAAAACGGCGTTCTCGAGACCTTCTGCCTTTCGGAGTACGCCGCGAGAAAGACCGGCGGCAGGAGAGCTCCCAGCTCTTCGGGCTGTGTGGAGGTCAAAGCGGGCGAAAAGACCTTTGAGGAAATGATAAAGGGCATCGAAAAAGGCGTGCTCGTATGCCGCTTCTCGGGCGGAGAGCCCGCCAACAACGGCGATTTCTCCGGCGTTGCCAAAAACAGCTTCCTGATCGAAAACGGAAAGCTCGCTTATCCCATCAGCGAGACCATGATCAGCGGCAATTTCGCCGACATGCTGAAAAACGTGTCCGGCATCTCCTCCGACGTGCTGCTCGACGGCGCGGGCGTCATGCCCTACGTCGCCTTCGACGGCGTTACGGTGTCGGGAAAATAATTTTTGAATTGAGATAAAAGATGAAAACCAACGAACTGAAAATAAAATCACTGCCCCTCGTACCGTTAAGGGGCATCGTACTGTTCCCCGATATGACCCTGCATTTCGATATCGGGAGAAAAACCTCGTTAGCGGCGCTCAAAAACGCCTCGGAAGCGGGCGGCGATATGTTTTTCGTCGCGCAGCGTGATATCGACGTGGAGGATCCCAAGCCCGAGGACCTGTATCCGATGGGTGTGATCGGCAAGGTGCGTCAGATCATCCGTCTGCCCGAGCATTCGGGCACGGTGCGGGTCATCGTGGACGGTATCAAGCGCGGCAGAATTTTCGCTTTTTCGCAGAAACTCCCGTTCATCCGCGCCGAGGTCGAGGAGATCGACGACGATTATACGCTTCCCGAGGGGATGGAAGAAAAACGCTCCGTGTTCGAGGACGCGGTATTGTTCAGCGTGCGCCGTTATTTCGATGAATACTGTGAGCACGCTCCGCAGATCACCCCCGATATCCTTTCTTCCGTGTATCAGGCGGAAAACGTTTCTTCGGTCGCCGACGTGATCGCGGGCAATATCCTTTTGTCCATGGACGATAAAAACGAGCTGCTGAACGAGCTGAACGTCTACGTCCGTCTGGAAAAGCTCTGCGTCATGCTCTCCCGTGAAACGGAAGTGCTCATCCTCGACGAGGAGCTCGACGCGAAGGTGCAGGAGCAGATGGACAAAAACCAGCGCGAATACTATCTGCGCGAGGAGCTGAAGGCCGTCACCGAGGAGTTGGAGGAGTTCGACGGCGGCGACCCCACCGGCCTCTTCATGAAGATCGCCGAAAGCGGTATGCCCGAGGAGCTCAAGGACAAGCTTTTCGACGAGCTCGAACGAATGAAGCGTCTGCCGCAGTCCTCGCCGGACTTCAACGTGCAGCGCACTTATATAGAAAAGTGCCTCGAGATCCCGTGGGGAAAACTCACGAAAGAAAATAAAAATCTCGCGAAAGCGCAGAAGATCCTCGAAAAAGACCACTACGGTCTCAAGGAGGTCAAAGAGCGCATGACGGAAATGCTCGCCGCGCTCATCGTTTCGCCCGATATCAAGGGGCAGATCATCTGCCTTGCGGGTCCTCCCGGCGTGGGTAAGACTTCCGTTGCCAAGAGCATCGCTAAAGCGACGGGCAGAAATTACGTCCGTGTCTCTTTGGGCGGCGTGAAGGACGAAGCCGAGATCCGAGGCCACCGCCGCACCTATATCGGCGCGATGCCCGGCCGGATCGTAAATGCTCTCGCCGAAGCGAAGAGCATGAACCCGCTGATCCTTTTGGACGAGGTGGATAAGCTCGGCGGCGATTTCAAGGGCGATCCCGCCTCCGCTCTGCTCGAAGCGCTCGACGGCGAGCAGAATTTCTCCTTCCGCGATCATTACATAGAATTGCCCGTGGATTTGAGCAAGGTGCTTTTCATCACTACCGCCAACGATAAATTCGCCATTCCGGATGCTTTGCGCGACCGTATGGAGATCATCGACATCCCGGGGTATACCTACGAGGAAAAATTCCATATCGCCAAAAAACACCTCATCCCGAAACAGATGAAGGAGCACGGGCTCACGAAGGAAAATATCCGCATTTCCGACCCTGCGGTACGTATGACCATCGATGCGTATACGCGTGAGGCGGGCGTAAGGCTGCTCGAACGGCAGATCGCGAAGCTCTGCCGCAAGGAGACCGTGAGACTTGCCGCGGGCGATCCCGAACGGCTGGAAATAACCGACAAAAATATAGAAGATTTCTTAGGCGTCAAAAAATATCGCCCCGAGGACAATAAGCGCGAAGACTCCGTAGGCCTTGTCAACGGTCTTGCGTGGACTGCGGCGGGCGGCGAAATGCTCGAGGTCGAGGTCGCCGTGCTCGACGGCACGGGCAAATTAGAGCTTACGGGCTCTTTGGGCGACGTGATGAAGGAGTCGGCGCGCGCCGCGCTCAGCTTTATCAGGAGCCGCTGTAAGGAATTCGGCATCGACGGCGAATTCTATAAGAACAAGGATATCCATATCCATTTCCCCGAGGGCGCAGTGCCCAAGGACGGCCCGAGCGCGGGTATCACCGTGACTACGGCGCTCGTTTCGGCGCTCACGGGCAGAAAGGTGCGCTCCGACGTCGCAATGACGGGCGAGATCACCCTGCGCGGCAGAGTATTGCAGATCGGCGGCCTGCGTGAAAAATCCATGGCGGCCTACCGCGAGGGCATAAAATACGTGTTCATCCCCGCCTCCAACGAGCCCGACCTGCAGGAGGTGGACGAGGCGGTCAGGGCGAAGGTCACGTTCATCCCCGCCAAGGAAGCGGACGAGGTGCTTTCGTTCGTGCTCCTTCCCGCGGAAAAGACGGAAGAGGACGCTCCCGCCGTGAAGACTGCCGAAAAACACAAGCTCCCCATTCCCGAATACAGAGAACAGAGAGGCAGAAAAGGTGAACTTCAATAACGTGAATTTCGAGGCCTCCTACGGCACCTCGAAGCAGCTTCCCGTGTCCGATCTGCCGGAGATCGCGTTCGCCGGAAAATCGAACGTGGGAAAATCCTCGCTCATCAATAAATTTTTCAACCGCAAGAATCTTGCCCGCGTCAGCTCCATGCCGGGCAAGACCACCACGGTGAATTTCTTCAAGGTTGGTTCTCTTCGTATCGCCGATCTGCCGGGCTACGGCTACGCGAAGCGCTCGGGTGACGAGATACGCCGCTGGAGCGATCTTATGGAGGGTTATTTCTCCATGGGTCGCGATATAAAGCTCGTTGTGCAGCTGCTCGATATGCGCCACGACCCCACCGAGGACGATAATACCATGCTCGGTTTTTTAGCCGACAGCGGTTATCCGTTCGTATGCGTGCTCACCAAATGCGATAAGCTCAACAAATCCGAACGTCTCGCGAGAAGAGAGGCGTTTTCGAACAACGCTCTGCTCAAAGGGGCGAAATGCGTCATCGAAGCCTCTGCCCAGACCGGCGAGGGAATCGAGGAACTGAAAAAGATCATTGAACAGGCGGCGGAGAATAATTCTGAATTCTGAATTATGAATTATGAATTATGCATTATGAATTGTAAATTATGAATTGTATCATTGACACCGGCGGCGGGCTGCGCGGCGTTTACGGCGCGGGCGTGTTCGACCGCCTATTAGATGAAAATGTGCGCTTCGACGTGCTCATCGGCGTTTCCGCGGGCAGTGCGAACGCCGTCACGTTCATGGGCGGACAAAGAGAACGCACCAAGCGGTTTTATCTCGATTACGCGTTCCGTAAGGAATATATGAGTTTCGGCAATCTGTTGAAAAGCGGCTCGTATTTAGGGCTCGATTATATTTACCGCACGCTTTCGAATTCCGATGGTGAAGACCCTCTCGATTCCGCGCGCCTGCTTGCCTATGACGGCGAAGTGTATCTCACCGCCACGGACGCGAAAACGGGGGAGCCGCATTATTTCACCAAAGCGGATATCCCGCCGGACGATTATTCCGTACTGTGCGCCTCTTGCTGCATTCCCGGAGTATGCCGTCCCTATCCGGTGGACGGGCGGCTGTATTACGACGGCGGAGTGTCCGATCCCATCCCCGTGGAAAAAGCGCTCGCGCTCGGCTGCGACCGCATCACGGTCATCCTCACCCGCCCCGTTGACGATATACCCGACGGAAAGCTCGAAAAAGTTTCGGCGGCGCTCATAAAAAAAGGCTGCCCGAAGACAGCCGAAGCCTTGTTGAAAAGGCGCGAAAAGTATATTGCATCGTTAACTCTTGCGAAGAAGCTCGAAAAAGAGGGAAAATGTATCATCCTTTCCCCGTCCGACACCTGCGGCATCAAAACGCTCACGAAGGACAGGGAAGGACTGGAAGCTCTCTATCGGATGGGATATGAGAACGCGGAAAAATGTTTGATTCGGACTTCGGAATCCGAAATTCGGAATTAAGCGCAGAGGCAGCTTGCTTTGCTGCAAATTTCACCGCCGTTTTTTTTCGGCGGTATTTTTTGTTTTCTTGTTTTGGTTTACAAAACGCAGCGATCGTGATACATTGAAAACAGCAACAGAGAAAGAAGGATATAGGATGAAACCACGCAAAGATAGTTTTTTCGGTCTTCACTTTGATTTTCACGCACACCCGGATACCTGTCCGCGCCCGATAGGCGATACGCTTTCCGAGGCGGACATCCGTGAAATATGTACACTCCTGCACCCGGATTTTCTGCAGATAGACTGCAAAGGTCATCCCGGATGGGCTTCCTATCCGTCGGAAACGGGCAATGCGATGCCCGTGTTTGCGGGCGACCCGCTCGCTCTGTGGCGCAGGGTGACAAGGGAAGAGGACGTTGCCCTGTATCTGCATTATTCCGGTGTTATCGACGCGAATTACTGCGAAAAGCATCCGGAGGAGGCGATCCTCCGTGCCGACGGTACCCGCTCGGAGGGCGGTATGGCTTCCACCCGGACGGCAGGCGTTTATGTCGATGAACAGCTGATCCCGCAGCTGAAAGAGCTTGCGCTGAAATACGGCGTCAACGGCGTGTGGGTGGACGGTGACTGCTGGGGAACGCACGCCGACTTCGATCCGCGCACCGTGAAAATGTTTGAAGAGGCAACGGGGATCCGTCTGAATGGGAAGCTTCCCTCGGAGCCGGATGATCCGTACTACGATGAATACCGTGAGTTCTGCCGCGAGCTTTTCCGTGCCTACGTCCGCAAATACGTGAACGCACTGCATGAGGTGTGCCCCGGTTTTCAGGTCGCCTCCAACTGGGCTTACACCGACCACATGCCGGAAAAGGTATCCTCGGACGCCGATTTCATTTCGGGCGATTTCTCGCCGGAGGATTCTCTCAATACCGCGCGGTACGCCGCGAGGGCCATCGCGCAGCAGAATAAAACGTGGGATCTGATGGCGTGGAATTTCCGCTGTTCGGACGGTTATTCCTGTCCGAAGCACCCCGTACAGATCATGCAGGAGGCCGCGTCCGTGATCTCTCTCGGCGGCGGTTTTCAGAACTATATCACCCAGTACCGCGACGGTTCGCCCCGTATGGAACAGATCCGCCTGATGAAGCCTCTGGCGGATTTTATGCGGGCAAGGGAAAAATACTGTTTCCGCGGAAGGGCGAAACATCAGGTCGCCGTCCTTTTATCGACTTTTGACCGTCATAAGGAGTCATCCTCCCTTTTCTCCCGCAACGGGATGGAAAAAATCATGGGGCTGACCGTGCTTTTGTGCGACTGTGCCCATTCCACGGAGGTCGTTTCGGAGCATACCCTTGAAGGACATTATGCGGATTATCCCGTCGTTGCCATACCGGAGCTGTACAGCGGGTTGGAAGAAAAGACCGTCCGCGAATTGCTTGCTTATGCGGAAAACGGCGGCAGTCTTCTGTTGACGGGACAGCACACCTGTGAAATTTTCGCTGCGGCGGGCGCCCCCTTCACCGTCGGTGAGAAAAGCGGGAAACAGCGTCTTTTCACCCTTGACGGCTGTCATTTCGGTTCCGTTCACGATGCGCGCAGCGTGACGGCGGAAAGGGCGGAAGCCGTTGCCTTTGTTGCGGACAGCGGACGGGATGAAAAGCAAACGCTTGCCGCCGTGATTTCTTACGGCAAAGGCAAAATTGCCGTTCTCGGCGCGGATCTCGGCAGCGCTTATAATGCGCGGGCCCAGTATCTGCACAGGAACGTGATAAACGCGCTTCTCGATAAGCTTTACGTTCCCGCCGTGCGTCTTCTCTCCTGCGAGGGGCGGCTTGAGATCACCGATCTTATCAAGGACGGCAGGGAGTATATCCAGCTTGTCAACGTGAACGGCGCTCACTCCGATCCGACCGGCGCAACGGAGGACAGTATCCTTCCGTGCCGCGGCGTTACGCTGTCCGCAGAAACAGCGGAAAGGCCGTCCGCTCTGATCCTGCGTCCGTCCGGAGAGACACTTGCCTTTACTTATCGTGACGGCAGGGCGGAAACGACCGTACCTCGCGTTGACATCCACGAAATCATTGAGATCGTACGGTGACGGAACAAAAACGCCGTCAAGAATCATCGGTTAATATATGGGAATGCGATACGAAGATTTGCCGTCGTTTTCTTGTGACAAAATGTGTATATATGTTGAAATATTGACAATGATTTTAAATAGTTTTGTGCATTTTAGACATAGAAAACGATAAAATTTCAATAATGTCTGCACATTGTTTTTTCTATATACGAATGTTATAATTCGATTATAGAAAGCAATTTGTTATTCTATGCCGAAGATCTAAGGAGGAACGAAAAATGAAACTCACGCTCAAAAAGACGCTTGCATTGGCATTGGCTCTTATCATGGCTTTTTCCTGCCTTGCCATGACCTCTTTTGCCGCAAACAAAGATAACATCGCCTTCAAGGTACAGGGCAAGGGCGGTTATCTTGCCATCGGTGACAGCATCGGTATGGGCTGCGGCTCCGACGGCTATTATCTGGGACATTATCACGAGGATTACAAATACCGTGACTGCGAGGGCTCCTATACCGCGCAGATCGCCAACGCGGTCGGCTGCGACATCCCCACGCACAGCATCACCGATCCGGATTCCAACTACTATCCGTTCTGCTATCCCGGCATGACCACCGCCGTTGCTCTCGATCTGTACGGTGTTGACGACGGCTATACCGATTATGAATTCGACTATCCCTACTACCACGCGATGCTCACGTATTTCGGCACGCCCGCTTCCATCCCCTCCACCCGTGACGCGGATCCCAAATATGAAGCCGACGGCGAAGTACAGCACTATGTGGAAGCCGCCTCGGGTCAATGCGGCGATATCATCGAGCTTACGAAGAATGCGGAGCTCATCACCATCGAGCTCGGTATGTGCGACGTTTTCTACCGCGCTTACCGCATCATTTCCGAAGGCACTCTTCTCGCCGACCTTCAGATCGATATTTCCATCCTGAGCAAGGCGGGCGATATCGTATCCGAGGCGATCCGTCTGCTGAAGGACGGTTTCGAGAACTGGAAAGCGCAGTATCCGATCCTTCTTAAAACCGTCAAGGAGCTGAATCCCACCGCTCCCATCCTGATCTGCGGCGGCTTCAACCTGATCGACGACGTTACCCTGATGGACGAAACCATGCTGCCGATCGGCACCATCATGACCAACGTCACCGATGAGATGAACAAGCTGTACGAGAAGTGGGCGAAGGAATACGGCGTTACCTACGTGGATATCCACAACTGCGAAACCTACGCCACCGAGAACGACATGGCTCTCCTCGGCGAATATCTGAACGATACGCTTACCGCTTCCCACCCCAGCCAGATCGGTCACGACTATATAGCAAGACAGTTCCTTGCGGCGCTGCCTCCCGTGGAAGAGCATCACAACATTTACGTTGACCTTGTAAGATACACGAAGGTGGACAAGGTGCTTGTCAACGGTCTGCCCGTTAAGAATTACACCGTGGACGGCTACGACCTCAACGTGGATTATAACTGCAAGACCGGCATGAACATGACCATCTTCGTCTATAATGACGACGGCACGACGCAGATGCAGCATTACGATCTGGACTACAAGGACGGCGGATACGTCGTTCACCGTATCTACGGCAACAACGACATCAAGGAGCTCTTCACCCGTCCCTTCAAGCTCATCAAGAAGCTGTTTGAACTCATCAAGGGCCTGTTTGCCAAATAAACAGAACGTATAAACCGACATACAAGGGGATGTAAAAAAAGCGAAGATCGTATAAAACCAAACAAAATAAGGGATTTTTCAAAAGCAAAAGTCTGAAAACACCCCTTAAAACAACTTGGATACAAAAAAACAATTATTTATTGTGTTTTATACTACGGACAAACTTCGCCTCTCGACGTACTTTTGTACGCCTTCGGGCAAGCAAAAGCAAGGCTGAAGCCTTGCTTTTGCT
>JAZLHN010000245.1:0-10808 GCA_045616815.1 Acutalibacteraceae bacterium | reverse complement strand
GGCAACGGCGTGAGCGTTTTAGAGCTCGTGAAAGCGTTTGAAAAGGCGACCGGCGTGAAGATCCCCTACGTGATCGCGCCCCGCCGCGACGGCGATATCGCTTATTCCTATGCCGACGCCTCCAAGGCGTATAAAGTGCTCGGCTGGAAAGCGGAGAAAAACGCGGAGGACGCCTGTCGGGATACATGGCGCTGGCAGAGCAATAATCCGGACGGGTATGATAAGCCATGATAGAACTGTTATCGAAAATCTTTATAAAAAACAAAGACGGAAAAGACCTGCGTGAGGCGTACGGTACGCTTTGTTCGGGTGCGGGCATCGGCTTTAACATCCTGCTTTTCGCCATCAAGTTCATCGCCGGTACGATCAGCGGCGCGATCTCCGTGACCGCCGACGCGTTCAATAACCTTTCCGACTCCGGCTCGTCCGTGATCACTCTTTTAGGTTTCCGCCTGGCGGGCAAAAAGCCCGATCCCTCGCATCCGTTCGGCCACGGAAGAATGGAATATCTTTCGGGACTCGCCGTTTCGGTGCTGATCCTCGTGATGGGCGTCGAGCTGCTCAAAAGCTCGGTGTCTAAGATACTGCATCCCGAAACGCCCGAAATAAGCGTTCTTGTTTTCGCGATCCTTGCCGTATCCATCGCCGTAAAGCTTTATATGTGGTCGTATAACCGCAAATACGGCAAAAAATATTCCTCTTCCGCGATGCTGGCTACGGCTTCCGACTGCATTTCGGACGTTGCCTCCACCTCCGTCGTTCTTCTTTCCATGCTCATCACGTATTTTGCCAACGTGAACGTGGATGCCTACTGCGGTACGGCGGTCGCGCTGTTCATCCTGTATGCCGGCGGAAAGTCGGCGTTTGAAACGGTACAGCCGCTGCTCGGTATGCCTCCCGAAAAGGAATTCGTGGACGGGATCGAAGCTCTCGTTCTTGAAAACGGCGTCGTGTTCGGCATCCACGATATGGTCGTCCACGATTACGGCCCCGGGCGCTGTATGGTATCGCTCCACGCCGAGGTGCCCGCCGAGGGAAATATCCTTGAGCTCCACGACGAGATTGACAATATCGAGCGAAAGATCGGTGAAGAATTCGGCTGTGCCGCCACCATCCACATGGATCCCATCCAGACCGACGACGAAGTCGTGAACGAGCTGAAAGCTCTCGCGCTGGAGGCCGTGCAAAGTATCGACCCGACTATAAGAATGCACGATTTTCGTGTCGTGATCGGCGAAACGCACACCAATCTCATTTTTGACGTGCTCGTTTCCTATTCTTTCAAGATGAAGGACGAGGCGCTGAAAGCGGAGATCGGCAGGCGCGTAAAGGAAAAGGATCCCAAGCTCTTCTGCGTGATCACCGTCGATAAGGATTACGTGGAAAGTAAATAAGAGAAAGGAAGAAAAAATTATGCTTCCGTTTATCAACGTACTCAGAAAAATGTTTTCCCTGCTTTTTGCTTTCGGACTGCTGGTCACGGGCGGCGTGAACGCGGTGTTCAACGGCGACGTGTATGGATTCGAGTCCTCCGAGGGCGTTGTCGGTATCGAAACGCTCGCCCGCGCGCAGGGTGTGACCAACGACGGCGAAAACTGGTATTTCAGCGGTAAAAACTGCCTCGAAAAGGTCGATATGGCCACGGGGGAGATCGCGGCGCTCAACGTCTCGGCGATCCCGGACGGATTTGAGAAGACCTACGGCTCGAAGCATATCGGCGGTATCGGTTATGCGAACGGCGTGATCTACGCTCCCATCGAGGACAGCAAGGTATGGCAGCATCCGCTCATCGCTCTTTACGATGCTGATACTCTTGAATTTACGGGACGGTATTTCGAGCTCCCGACCGAAAACCATACGCGCGGTGTGCCGTGGTGCTTCGCGGACGCGGAAAACGGCATCCTCTACGCGGGCGATTCACGGAACGAAACGCAGGCGTATATGTATGATATCGACACGTTCGGGTACGTAGGCTCTCTTGTCTATTCGGAAGAAATAAAAGATATACAGGGCGGCGAGTATTACGGCGGCAAGCTGTATCTCGGCACCAACGATATGACCCGTGCGGTGTACACCGTCGACGCGAAGACCGGAGAGGTCGAAAAGCTCTTTGAGCGCATCGCCTACGAATATAAGCTCATCGACAATTTCGGCGGCGAGGGCGAAGACCTTACGATTTGCCCGACGGAGGACGGCACGTTCATCCACACGCTGCAGATCGGCGCGCTGTTCATCGACGCGACGCTGCGCCACTATAAATAAAATCAAGGAAGTCCGTTTATGAAGAAAAATCTTCGTTTTTATATCGCGCTTTTCGCCGCGAAGCTTGCCGCGTTCGGCATGAAGCTGCTGGGAAAAAGAGCGAGTTATCTCCCGGGGCTGATCGCTATCAAACTTTGCCCGGATTTTATGGGCAGGATCGACAAGCCCGCAAAGATCATCGCCGTGACCGGCACCAACGGCAAGACCACCTGCTGCAATCTGATATTGAATACTTTGCAGGAGCTCGGATACGACGTGCTGAACAATAAGTACGGCTCCAACGTGGCGGCGGGCGTCGCCAGCTCGCTCCTCTCCGGCGCGACGCTCGGCGGCAAAGCGAAATACGATCTTGCCGTATTTGAGATCGACGAGCGTTCCTCGGTGCGTATTTATCCGTATCTCACGCCCACCTATCTCGTGTGCACCAATCTGTTCCGCGATTCCATCCGCCGCAACGCCCATTCGGAATATATCTCCGGCATCATCACCGATTATCTCCCGAAGGAGACCACGCTCATCCTCAACGCGGATGATAACGTATCGTCCCGTTTAGCCCCCGAAAATAAGAGAAAATATTTCGGTATTCTTCCCATGGCGGGGGAGGACGGCGCGTGCGAAAACATCGTGAACGATATGCGCCTGTGCCCTATGTGCCATAGAAAGCTCGAATACAGCCTTATCCGCTATCATCACATCGGCCGTGCCTCGTGTCCTTCCTGCGGCTTTGCTTCTCCCGCACCCGATTACGCTGCCGACGTAGATCTTTCCGCCATGCGGATGATCCTTTCCATGCAGGGCAAAAAATACGCTATGCCGCTGCTCAACGACAGCGTTTTCAATGCCTATAATCAGACCGCCGTTTCAGCGCTCCTTTCCGAATTCGGGCTCGAACCCGAAAAATTCATCCCCGCGCTCTGCAAGCAGAAGATCGTGGAATCCCGCTTTTCCGATGAGACCATCGGCAATATCGAGGTCATCACCAATATGTGCAAGGGACAGAATCCCATCGCCTGCTCCTGCGTGTTCGGCTATGTGAAAAAGTCCGCCGGCACGAAAGAAGTCGTTCTGCTTTTGGAGGACGACTACGACAACGAGGTCTCGTCCGAAAATATGACGTGGCTCTACGACGCGGATTTTGAATTCCTCAATATCGACTCCGTGAAGCGCATCATTGTGGGCGGCGTGCGTTCGCTCGATTTCAAGGTGCGTATGCTCATCGCGGGCATTCCCGAAGAAAAGATCGTGTGCGTGCCCACCTTTGCCGATACGCCCGACGCGCTCGGCATGGACTGCGATAAAATTTATATCCTCCACGACCTGCACGCTAACGATATCGCGCTTCGTCTGCGCGACAAGGTAAAGAACACCCTGCATCAGAACGAGGAGGCGAAAGCATGAAAATAGAGATCCTGTATCCCGCGCTTGCTTCCTTTTACGGCGAGGCGGTCGGATTGCGTTATCTGAAACAATGTCTGCCGGATGCCGAATGGGTGGAAACGGAGCTTTTCGATACGCCCGCTTTCACGAAAGAAAAAGTGGATCTCGTCTATCTCGGGCCGATGACCGAAAACGGACAGGAGCTCGTCATCAACGAGCTTCGCCCCTATATCCGCGAAATAAACGACTATATCGAGAGCGGCGCGGTGTTTATCGCTATCGGCAACGCGCTTGAGATCTTCGGAAAATATATCGAAAACGAAGACGGCTCGAAGATCGACGGACTCGGACTTTTCGATACCTGCGCCAAGCGGAAAATGATGGCCAGATACAATTCTCTGTATTTCGGCAAGCTCGGCGACAGAAAGATTGTCGGCTTCAAAGCGCAGTTCACCCACACCTATCCTCTTTCGGACGTGGAAACGCTGTTTGAAAACGTCCGCGGCCCCGGACTCAACCCCGATTACCGTGGGGAAGGACTCCGCCGCAAAAATTTCATGGGCACCTATCTGCTCGGCCCGCTCTTCGTCACGAATCCGGACTTCACGAAGTACGTGATGGAGCTGCTCGGCGTGAAAGATCCTGCGCTTCCGTTTGAAAAGGACGTTTACGCGGCGTACGAAAAGAAGCTGAAAGAATTCGAGAATCCCGAAACGAAATATCAATACGATTAAAAAGAAAAACGCTTTCCGAAAAGGAGAGCGTTTTTTTGCGGTTCGGTAAATTTTTTTTGAAGCGCGAAGCGGATAAAAAGTTTCGCCCGCCTTTTCAAAGGCGGCGGTTTCTTAAGACGGAGCCTTGAGCCGCTCACCGCAGTGAGCGGAATAACTTAATCGTCCGCAAAGCGCGGGAGAGTTTGAGAACCCTCGCCGGGGGTTCTCATGTGCGAAGCACTGTAACCTGCCATTCAACGGTTTGTTTTTCATCTTTTTTTAGCACTCAATAATTAAGAGTGCTAATATTTACAAAAAGGACACAGAAAAAGCAAACGGATGTAATAACAGCGGAGTATAACAATAATCGCAGGGATAAATGAAAGAAAAGTCCCGATACTAACCATACAAATCAAATCACAGGAGGATTATATTATGTTTGAAATGTTACCCTTTACCCGCAGAAGCGTTTACGATCCCTTCAGAGCGATGGATGAATTTGAAAGAGCTTTCTTCGGGGCCACCCCGTTCGTGTTCGATCGCGGCGAAAAAAATATTTTCCGCACCGATATCCGGGAGGAAGACGGCAAATTCATTCTCGAAGCCGATTTGCCCGGCTTTGAAAAGAGCGATATCTCCGTCGATCTCGACGGCGACCGTCTCACCGTAAAAGCCACCCGTCATTCCGGCTATGAAAACAAGGAAAACAAGGATTCCTATATCCGCTGCGAGCGCTCCTACGGCGCGTATTCCAGAAGCTTTGACGTAAGCGGCATCGACACCGATAATATCGGCGCGAAGTACGAAAACGGCGTTCTCTCCCTCACGCTTCCCAAGAAGGAGCCCGAAACGCCCGCCAAGAGACAGCTTGAGATCCAGTAAGCTCTCCTCTTCTTTATCCCGCCGTTCGTTATCCCCCCCCGCGGACGGCGGGAAGATTTTTCTTCCGGAACGAAAAATTCATATTGATTTAAGGTTTTCCCCTTATACTGATATTCGTAAGGGAACCCTATGAAAATACCCGCTTGTCGGTTGGACGTGACAGAAAAACCGGCAGGCGGGAGCTTTTTTCTTTTCTTATTTTTTCTTTTCCGCGATCGCAAAGAAAACGAGCGCGAGGATCTGCATACATAAAACGATGAGGATCCCGGCGGAGGCGAAACCGGAATATCTCCACGTCATGAGCTGATAATTGAACGTCAGCGCGCCGAACGCGGAAAGCAGAAGACTCACGAGCCCGAAAACGCACGCGATCACCGGGAGTTTCGTTTCTTTGTTTTTTACGATCGAGAGAAGCCCGAAAACGGCGGCGGTAACGCCGAAAAGCACGAACAGAAGAGAAAAACCGAAAGAGATGCCTTTGCCGGGAATATCGGCGGCGGCTTCGGTGATATCGAGCTTCGTCGGGTCGAAAAACAGATTGTATTTCCGCACTGTTTTTTCAAAAATAAAATCTCCCTCATAAGGGTCGAATATATATTCCTCTATCCGGTATATGAACGGAAAAAAGCCCGCGGCAACGGATAAAAACTGACAGATCATTCCGGCAATGCCGGATATTTTTTTCTTTTTCGTCATGAAAACAACTCCTTTTTTCAGTTGTTATTGTAGCATCAAACGCTGCGCAAATCAAGCCGCATGTACACGGTGTTTTCGATGGGGGAGTCGTTGTAGCACGGTATTTCCCGAAAACCGATCTTTGTATACATGGCTATCGCCGTTTCGAGAAACGGGAGCGTATCTAAATACATATACCGATAGCCGATCTCTTTCGCGTCGGAAAGAATAAGACTTACGAGCTTTGTCGCGATGCCGTTCCCGCGAAATTCCGGCTTTACGTAGAGCCGCTTCATCTCACAGCTTTCCTCGTTGAGCTTTCGGAGCCCGATGCAGCCGGCGGGAGCACCGCCGCAGAAGACGATATACAGCCGTCCGTCCGGCAGACCGTATTTGTGTTCGAGGTGTTTTACCTCTTCGTCGTAGTTCTGTATGCCGAGGTATTCGGTGAATTTCGGCTCGCCCTCGATGAGCATATCGGTGTATTCCTTAAAAAGCGCCGCGATCTCGTTTTTGTATCCGAACGCGGGCAGTATGATCGTTTCCATCGTTCATCCCTCCTACGTTATATATTAAGATAAAATAAAGACTTGTCAATACGAATTGACCCGATAAACCGGGATAATGTATAATATGAAAAAAATGAAACGGAGAATGCTATGGCCGTCGTACTGATCGTCGATGACGATGAATATATCAATTCCATGCTGAAAGAGGCGCTGACGCACGAGGGGTACGACGTACTGAGCGCGTATTCCGGCACGGAAGCGCTGATGGTGCTTGAAAAAAACGCGCCCGATATCGTATTGCTCGATCTTATGCTGCCGGGTATGAGCGGCGAAGAGGTCGTGAAAAAAATACGCGGTATCCCCGTGATCGTCGTGAGCGCGAAATGCGGGGTGAACGATAAGGTGGAACTTCTGCTCGGCGGCGCCGCGGACTACGTTACCAAGCCCTTTGAGCTGCGCGAACTGACGGCGCGGATAAAGCTGCGGCTCGCAAGCGCGGAAAAGAAGAACAGAACGAGCGTTCTTTCGGCCGGAGGCATAGCATTGAATACTTTAACGCACGGCGTAACGGTGAACGGGAACGAAATAAGACTCACGCGCACCGAATACGCGATCCTGAAGGTGCTTCTGCTCAATGCGGGAAGAGCCGTTACGAAAGACGCCCTGCTCGATGAGATCAGCTTTGATACGCCGGACTGCGTGGAGGACTCATTAAAGGTGCACATCAGCAATCTGCGCCGGAAGATCCGGGAGAATGACGAAACGGAGCCGATCGAAAGCGTTTGGGGAATAGGGTATATTATTAAATCGGAGATCGGAAATCGGAAATCGGAGATATAGCTGTTTACCGTTTGTTCTTTTGCGAACTGCGATTTACTTCATTTTAACCGTTTCCTTTACCGCTTTCTTAACCATTATGCTGTATATTTGCCTTGAAAAGGAGGCAATGAAATGGAAAATATCCTTACGGTGAAGAGCCTGAGTAAAAATTATAAGAATTGCCGGGCTCTCCGCGATTTTTCGATGCACGTGCCGAAGGGCGCGATCTACGGGCTCGTCGGGCGCAACGGCGCGGGAAAGACTACGATCATCCGCATCCTCTGCGGCCTGCAGCAGCCGTCCGGCGGGGAATTCACGCTCTACGGGGCAAAGAGCGGCACGAAAGAAATATTCAAAGCCCGCCGGCGGCTCGGCGCGATCATCGAAACGCCCGCCGTGTATTCCGATATGACGGCACAGGAAAATCTGAAAATGCAGTATAAGGCGCTCGGACTGCCGTCTTACGACGGGATGCGCGAATTGCTCGAATTGGTCGGTCTGCCCGATACCGGCAGACGAAAGGCGAAAAATTTCTCCCTCGGTATGCGTCAGCGGCTCGCCATCGCGGTCGCCATGTGCGGCGAGCCCGACCTTCTTATCCTCGACGAGCCGATGAAGGGTCTCGACCCGCAGGGCATCATCGAGATACGGGAGCTGATCTTAAAACTCAACCGCGAGCGGCAGGTCACGGTGTTGATATCCAGCCATATCCTCGACGAGCTGTCGAAAACGGCGACGCACTACGGCTTTATGGACAACGGCAGTATGGTGAAGGAGATCAGCGCCGAAGAGCTGAACGAAGCGCTGCGCAAGTGCCTGCGTATAGAAACGGACGATATGAAAGCGACGGCGCGGGTGCTGGAAAGCATGAACGCGGACTATAAGATCGTGTCCGATTCGCAGGCGGACGTTTACGGTAAAGTGAATATCTCGGCTCTCACGCTCGCCCTCGCGCGGGAAAACGTGAATATCCTCTCGCTGCGTGAGCGGGATGAAACGCTGGAAAGCTACTACGTAAATCTTGTGGGAGGTGACGACGAATGATAAAGCTGCTGAGAGCGAATTTTTACCGTTTCTCGAAAAATAAGCTGTTTTGGGTGTGCGTTTTCGCCGCCTTTGCCGTCACCGCCGCGTGGGTCCTTTCCGAGGCGAGCAAGGCGGCGGCCTATGCCGCGGCGGGAGAGGGGGAATCGTTTCCTCTCGAAGAGGTCCATTTTTCCTTTATGCCGCTGCTTCCGACGCTTTTCGCGGTCTTTGCCTCCATGTTTTTCGGCACGGAATATGCCGACCGCACGATAAGAAATCGGCTCGTGTCCGGCAATACGAGAAGTGCCGTATATTTTTCGTCCTTACTCACCGCTGCGGCGGGCACTCTCATCCTCACCGCGGCGTGGTTCGCGGGCGGTGTGCCGGGCATCCGTTTCTGCGGGGCGTGGAGCCTTTCCCCCGCCGAAATGGCGCAATATCTGTGTGTGATCGTTTTGGCGGCGCTCAGCTATACGGCGATATTGACGCTTTTGTTCATGCTTTGCGATAACAAAGCGCTGAACGTGGTTTTGTCGCTCGCCGCGGTCGGTGTGATCGTGCTGTGCGGCAATATCCTGTATCAGGTGCTTTCCGAGGATGAATTCACGCAGGCGGCGTATTATTACGACGGATCGGATTTTATATGGGATGCGGGCGGTGAGCCGAATCCGCATTATATCGGCGGCGCGCTGCGCGTACTGCTTACTTCGCTGTTTTATCTTCTGCCGGGCGGACAAGCCATCCTTGCCGCCAATATCGAGATCGAAACTCCGTTCGTGATGTGTCTGTATTCCGTCCTCGTGATCGTCGTTGTTTCCGCTCTCGGAAATCATCTTTTTAAGAAAAAGGATCTGAAATAAGGTATGGTGCCGTATATCGCCGTTTCCGTGCTCGGCCTTTTATGTGCCGCGCTTTGTGTGAAACTGTACGTTATGAAAAAGGATATAAGTGAGCTCTCGTCCGGTTTTACGCAGAAGCTGTCGGAGGAGACCAATACTCTGCTCACGGTCTCTTCGGGGGATAAAGCGCTGCGGGGGCTTGCCGCCTCCATGAACGCGGGACTCAGGGAGCTGAACGAAAAGCGGCGGAAGTATGTTTCCGGCGACGCTGAGCTGAAAAAGGCGGTCACGAACGTATCCCACGACCTGCGAACGCCCCTGACCGCCGTATCGGGATATCTGCAGCTCATGGAAAACGAGGAAATGAGCGATAAGGCGCGGGAATACCTATGCGTCGTTTCCGGCAGAACGCAGAGCATGAAGGAGCTCACCGCGGAGCTGTTCAATTATTCCGTGGTGACCTCGCCGGAAAAGGAAATGAACATAACGCAGGTGAACGTCAGCCGCACGCTCTTTACCTGTCTTGCGGAGAATTACGTCCTGCTGAGCGGGGCGGGGATCGCCCCCGTGATCGACGTGGAAGAAAATATTATAAGGGCAGCCGACGAGGCCGCCCTTATGCGCGTTTTTCATAATATTCTTTCCAACGCCGCGAAATATTCCGACGGCGATCTGACGATCCGGGCGGATAAAAGCGGACGGATAAGCTTTATAAACGGCGCTTCCTCTCTTTCCCGCGTGGAGGCGGGCAGACTGTTCGACCGTTTCTATACCGTGAACGAGGGGCGCACTTCCACCGGCCTCGGCCTTTCCATCGCAAGAACGCTCGTCGAGCGCATGGGCGGCACGATCGGCGCGGAATACGAGGACGGCAGGCTGACGGTCATTCTGCAGTTGAAAGAACGATAAATTTTTGTTTGAAGCGCTTTGCGGAGGCACTTCTCGTAGGGTGCGTCGCCCTCGACGCACCGCATGGGAACGCCCGGAGGGCAATGAAAAAACGATTTTGTTATTGCTCATATTCGTTGTAATTACACGGTTTACAGCCTTTTTTCGCTGTAAATGCAACTGATGTTTTGTGGTGCTCCGCACGCTCCCATGCGGTTCGCCGAGAGCGGCGAACCCTACGCGCTCCCGCGACAGCCTCCGTGCTGACCTGCAATTTATCGTCCCGATACAAAAAAAACGGAGACCGTTTTTCGATCTCCGTTTTCCGATATGTTTTTACAGCTCTCTGTTGAAGTCGCCCAGTTCAAGACCGGGGTTTTTGTTCAGCGCCCACTGCACCGTCCAATCGCCGTTGAAGATGAGCAGGTCGTTGCCGCGCACGTCCTTGACCCAGCGGGTATCGCCCGCGAAGTTCTTGCCCGAAGCGGTAAAATCGGGGGTAAGCACCCGTCTGATCTCGTCGTGCGGGATATCCTGCCGCAGGTACTCGACGCCGTATTCAGTCTGCATACGGAATTTGAGCACGTCGAACTGGAGCATACCGATCACGCCCACGATCACCTTTTCCATACCGCCGCCGGGCATGAAGAAGATCTGGATGGCGCCTTCCTGCGCGATCTGGTTCATTCCCTTGGCGAACTGCTTGCGCTTCATGGAATCCACCTGCTCGATGACGGCGAAATGCTCGGGAGCGAAGCTCGGGATGCCCGTGAAACGGACGTTCTGTCCGATATCGCACACGGTGTCGCCGATCGAGA
>JAZLHN010000244.1:0-6316 GCA_045616815.1 Acutalibacteraceae bacterium | reverse complement strand
AGCGCTTCAAGCGAAGTGAGACGACCATGTTTCGGACGGGCGGACAAAGCAGCCCCGCACAATTACATAACTTTTTATCGGGGCGTAGCGCAGTTGGTAGCGCGCCTGCTTTGGGAGCAGGATGCCGGGTGTTCGAGTCACCTCGCTCCGACCACAAAATCTCCGTGCGGATTTGCGCGGAGGTTTTTATTTTATTCATTGACTTACTCTGTTTTCTTATTATAATAAAGATATCACCCCGACGGTTCGTCGGGAGAGAAAAAGGAAGAAGATTTTTATGAGAAACGTTATGAAAAAACTCACCGCAGTTCTCTGCATCCTCGCGATGCTGGCGTGTATCCCCGTTACGGCGCTCGCCGCCGCCGACGGCACGACCGCGAAAGCCGTCCGTTTCAATGAGGACGGCAAGCTCAACATCATGCACGTCACCGACTCGCATCTGAGCGCGGAAAACCTTGACGACAGCGTGTATCTCATCGCCGCCGCGTGCGACAGAGAGCAGCCCGATATCGTCGTTATCACCGGCGACATCGCGATGGCGGACACCGTGGAAGAAACCTTCCGCAAAACCGACGCCCTCATGAATGTGTTTGAGGAAAGAGGCATTCCCGTCGCCGTCACCTTCGGCAACCACGATTCCGAAAGCGGTGTGATCGCCCGCGAGGCGCTGATGGCGCACTACAACGAATTCTCCTGCTCGATCAGCGTTGACGACGGCGATCTGCTTCCGGGCTGCGGCACCTACAACGTGCCCGTGCTCGGCTCGAAGGACGACAAGGTGAAATTCAACCTTTGGGTGTTCGACTCCGGCGACTACGACGGCGAAGGCCACTACGCGAACGTGCTCGAGGAGCAGGTAGCCTGGTACGTTGAAAAGTCCGAGGCCCTTGAAGCCGAAAACGGCGGCAAGGTGTATTCGCTCGCGTTCCAGCACATCATCGTGCCCGAAATTTACGACGCCCTTAAAGAAGTAAAGCTCCCCGGCGCGTATATCTACGCTCATATCTACGACAAAACGAGATATTTCACCTTCGACCCCAACATCGAAAACCACGGCATGCTGCACGAATATCCCTGCCCCGGCTACTATAACCACGGACAGTTCGAGGCGATGGTGTCCCGCGGCGACGTGCTCGCCATGTTCACGGGTCACGACCACACCAACTGCTTCTCGGTAAAATACGAAGGCATCAATATCGTCAATTCCCTTTCCACGCGCTACAACGGCGAGGCATTCTCCACCCAGTACGGCTACCGCATGATCACGGTGGACGAAAACGATCCCTCGACCTACGAAACGAAGGTCGTGCGCTGGTACGATTTCTTCGACAGCGCTTCGATGATCGCGGGCTGCGCCGATAACGCCGCGCTCGTAGGCAAGGTGGTATTCTGCGGCTGGTTCCAGAAGACCGCGCAGAAATTCGCCGCCATCATCGTAAAACTGTTCACCGGCAGAACGGCGGAATACGCCTATTGATCCGACCGGGAAAGAAGTATTGTATGAAAGAATTATATCAGGCGGAGGGCAGCCTGAAAAAAGGCTTCGTGGGGCAGATCACCTATACCGTGTGCCTTGAAAAGCCCCTGAAAAAGCTCGATATCGGTTTCTCGTTCGATAAGCGCCGCTATACGCCCGAAGACGTCACGCCCGAGCTCGTCCGGCAGATGCGCGACAGTTTCCGCGAGCTGTACGGCGCCCGGCGCAGCGAAGAGGAAATGCGCGAGTGCATATTGCGCGATATGAAAGCGGAGATCCATACGCTCGCCACCGTGAACGACGAGTTCATCGGCTGCATCCACCGTCAGCTCGACGAACGGCACATGATCTTCGACGGCGAAAATACCGCGCCGGGCTGCATCCCGCAGGAGCGCTTCGAGGGCGTGCTGAAGGTGACCTTACTCGTCTTCAACGTGATCCTCGACGGCACGCATTACACGCTCACCGTGAGCGGTGAGGAAGAGCGGGAGGCGGAAACATGCTGAAACGCTATGAGCTGCACAACCATACGCTGGAATCCGACGCCCCGCAGAGCTGCAAAGAGCTGATCGAGGCGATGGAAAAAGAGGGCGTGGACGTTTTCGCCCTCACCGACCACAATACGGTGTCCGGTCACCGCAAGATCCGCCGTCTGCTCGAGGAAACGCCCCGGCACGTGCGCGCGATCTACGGCATGGAATACACCACCTACTACGGGCATATCCTCTGCCAGAATCTGAACACCTACGTCCCGTGGGACAGCATTGACCGCCACAAGCCCGAGCTGCTTTTTGATGCCTGCAAGGCCTCTGGCGCGCTCGTGGGCATCGCGCATCCGTTCGCGTTCGGCGACCCGTTCGCGCGCGGCTGCCGCTTTGAAATGAAGATCACGGATTTTACATCCGTCGACTATATCGAGATCGTCAACAACGCGCAGTCCATGCGCGAGGTGAATTCTTACGGTATCGCGTGGTGGGAATCGCTCGTGCTGGCGGGCAAGCCCATCGCGGCGACCGCAGGCATGGATATGCACCGTCCGACGAACTTCGCGATGACGTTCGCCACCTATATCGAGAGCAGCGACGGCGACCCGGCAGAGGAGCTAATCGCGGCGGTACGCGCGGGAAAAACGTGGGTATCGAACGGCATGGCTCTCCGATATGAAAAAACGCCGGACGGTGATTGGCGCTTTACGCTCGAAGACCTGAAAAAACCCGGTTATCAGCCGGGCGAAACCTATATTATGACGCTGAAAACGGCGGCGGAAGAAAAAGAATACGTTCTTCCCGCCGAAGGACTCACGCTGACGGCGGAGGAGCTCCCCGACGGAAATATCATCGTTCCGAAGCTTTTCGCGGACAAAAACGACCTCGAAAAGCTCGTTTGCGTCGCCCCCGTCATAAAACGGTAAAAAAGGAGATATATTTATGAGTTATCCCATGATAACGGCGCATTCCGGCTGCGAGGGCATCGTGCGCGATTCCATCGACTCGGTCAGAAAAGGCGTCGAACTCAAAACCGAAGCGGTCGAGGTGGACGTGCGCCTCGGCAAAGACGGCGTGCTCTATCTTTCGCACGACGACCGCGACGACTATTCGGGCGCGGACACGCTCGAAGAGGCTTTCCGCTTCATCGCCGACAACGAACTGGCCATCAACTGCGACTTAAAGCAGACCCGCGTGCTTTTCCCCGTGCTCGACCTTGCCGATAAATGCGGCATCCCGCAGCGCAAGCTCATCTTTTCCGGCGACGTGGATATGGCGGAATTAGCGTGGCATCACGAGATCGCGAAACGCGCCCGCGTTTTCCTGAATGCCGAGCACGTTTACGGCCGTTTCATTTTCGACCGGTGCGACGATCCCGTCGAGGTGCTGCGTTCTCCCGGCTCTCTCTTCGATAAGGACTGCAACCGTTTTCTGAAAGAAGAGAGCAAACGTATGGCGGACTTCTATAAAAAGATCGGCGCCGAATGCATGAATATCTGCTATCATTGCGTGGATCACGAGATCGTTGAGATCTATTCCGCGCTCGGCATCCCGATGTCCGTATGGACGGTGAACGAGCCCGAAGCGCAGAAACGCTTCCTCAGCGAAAAGGTGTTCAACATCACCACCATGCAGCCCGTTTCCGCGCTGAAAATACGGAACGGCTTAGGGTGACGGAAATGGCGGCGGTTTCTTAAGGCGGAGCCTTAAGCCGCTCACCGCAGTGAGCGGAACACTTGATCGTCCGCAAAGCGCAGGAAAGTTTGAAAACCCTCGCCGGGGATTCTCAGGTGCGAAGCACAGGGAAAGAACGATAAATCGCAGTTTGAAGAAGCAAACGAAGCATACCAATCATTACGCCTCCCCTCTTAGGGGAGGGGGACCGACCTTGTGTCGGTGGAGAGGTTCATTGCTCTGCTTTCCGTAAAATCGTTGTCACGGCGGGATTTACGGAACCTCTCCGCCACGCTCACGCGCACTCCCGCGACAGCCTCCGCGTTTCAACCTGCAATTTCCCGTTTTCGTGCATTGCAATCCCGAAACATCTTTGCTATACTGAAAATATATTTATCTTTCGTTTTATGGGGGCAAAAGCACCATGGATAACAAAGCGATATACGATTATTTCATGTCGATAAACGAGCCGTATGCGGCGGGGCTGTTCGAGGCGCCGGACAAGGGGTATTTTTACCGCCACGCCCGCGCTCTGGCACGGTGGTTCAACACCATCGGGCCCGTTTCCTATACGCCGGGCGAAACGCTCTATCCCTGCGGGAACAAATATTTCCGTGAAGCCGTATGGGAAGCCGCCTGCCGCCCGCAGTACTGCCTTACCTATGAGATCGACTGGAATAAGCTCGAAGAAAAATGCGCGTCTCCGGAGGCGGACGAGGCTCTGAAAGCGCTGCACGCCTTCCGCGATATAAGTTATAGTCCCTTCGGCTGGCTGCACGGCGCGCCGAACTACACCCGCATCGTAAAAGAGGGCTTCGCCTCCTACCGCGACAGAGTACAGGCCATCGTGCCGGAAAACACGGAGGAAGAGGAATTCAGAGAAGGTCTTCTTTACGTTCTCGACGCAATGAAAAATTACGCCGGACGCTGCCGCGAATATCTTATCTCCGTCAACGCCCCCACGGAGCTCACCGACGCTTTGGCGCGGGTGCCGTTTTATCCCGCCCGCACCTACTACGAGGGGTTGGTCGCGTGGAACACGGTCTTCTATTTCGACGGCTGCGATAATTTGGGCTGCCTCGATCAGGGACTCGCGCCTCTTTACGACGGCACGGATCAGACCGAAGTGATCGCCCAGCTTTTCGATAACATAGACTCCGTGAATCAGTGGTCGTGCACCGTGGGCGGCGACGGTTACAACGAGATCACCCGGCAGGCTCTCAAAGCGATCCGGGGCAAGCGCCGTCCGATGCTCGAATTGAAGGTGCGTCCCGATATGCCGGAGGATATCTGGCAGACCGCCTTCGACAACCTGAAAGCGGGCAGCTCCAATCCGTCGTTTTACAGCGACAAAGGCATCCATGATATGCTCAAAACGCGCTTCCCGCAGATGACCGAGGACGAGCTCAAACGCTTCTGCGGCTGCGGCTGTACCGAAACGAATTTGGAAGGTATCACCTTCGCGGGCGGTACCGACGATGACGTAAATCTTCTGAAAATCTTCGAAAATTATCTCTATGATGATCTTGCGGCGAAAGAGACCTTTGAGGACTTTTTCGAAGGCATGTGCGCCGCCGCCGTGAAAAAAACGGAGGAAAAGCTCGACGCGATCGACAAGCTGTACGCCTACCGCGCGAAATATCTGCCGAGCGTCATGCGTTCCATCCTGTTCGACGACTGTATCGACAAGGTGAAGCCCTTCAACGCGGGCGGCGCGCGCTACAGCTGGACGATGAACTCCGAAAGCGGACTCATCAACGTCATCGACAGCCTTGCGGCGGTCAGAAAACTTTACTACGAAGATAAAAAATACACCGCGGAGGAATTCATTTCTCTGCTCAAAGCCGAGGACGCGGACTTTTTCGCTGAGCTGAAAACCTGCCCCTGCTTCGGCACGGACAACGAAGCGGTGGACAATATGGGCGCCGAATTCGCCCGCCGCGTCTTCACCGTATATCGCACGAAGAAGCCCGAAACGGCGTTTTTGGACGGCTTCACGCTCACCGAGCATCAGTTCCTTCGTTACGAGGGCTGCGGCGCGTGCGTAGGCGCGACGCCCGACGGACGCCATAAGGGGCAGCCCACCTGCGACTCCATGGCGGCGGTGCGCGGAAAAGCGATCGAAGGTCCCACCGCCATGCTCCGTTCCGCGGCAAGGCTTCCGCAGAACATGGTGGACGGCATCTCCGTCGTCAATTTAACGCTCGCCAAAAGCTCCTTCGACAGTATGCCGGTCATGCGCGGGATCGTGCTCGGCTATTTCGCCCTCGGCGGCATCCAGGTACAACTCACCGTCACCTCCGCCGAAGAGCTGAAAGCGGCGCTCAAGGACCCCGAAAAGCACGGTGATCTGCTCGTGCGCGTGGGCGGCTATTCCGATTACTTCAAAAACCTCTCCCCCGCCCTCCGTCAGACGGTGGTGGAAAGAAATATCCACGAGCTGTGATGCTTCACGACCGAAAGTCCTCTTCGCACGGAGAGGACTTTTTTTCGGGGAAAAATGAAAAAACGTAAAATTTTTATTTGAAGCACACAGCGCTTCAAACAAAAAAAAGAGTTGAGAGTTGAAAGTTGAGAGTTGAGATAAGGAATAAACTGTACCCATAAAAATGGACACACCGATTTTAGTATTTTGGATGCACGTCCCAGAAAAGCGGACAAAAAAGTACATTCAAAACCC
>JAZLHN010000243.1:0-13386 GCA_045616815.1 Acutalibacteraceae bacterium | reverse complement strand
ATGTTGTTGAACAAGTGAAAAGTTTCAAGTAATAGAATCAAATCGCGTAAGCGATTTCCTTATCTCAACTCTCAACTTTCAACTCTCAACTCTTTTTTTGTTTGAAGCGCTGTGCGCTTCAAACAAAAATTTATCGCTCTGCTCCCCGTTTTTACACGGGCAGCGGATCTATATTTCTTCCGCCACGTCACTGAGGCTTCTGCTCTGCGTGTGCAGCGGAGCGGGGACGGCGTTATCGGCGGCGTAGCCCATGGGCATCAGATCGCACACGCGGATATTGGCGGGGATGCCGAGCGCGTCCCTCACCTCGTCCTCATTGAACCAGCCCACCCAGCAGGAGCCCACGCCGAGGTCGGCGGCCTCGAGCATCATGTGCGTGCCCACGATGGCGGCGTCGGTGTTGCCGAAGCAGTATCCCGGATACACTTTGCCCGAGCAGGCGCGGTCTTCATCGTAGCAGATCACGAACACGACGGGCGCGTGAAAGGTGCAGGGCGTGACGCCGGCTAATTTTTCGAGCTTTTCTTTGCTTTTTACAACGTAGATCTTCTGCGGCTGACCGTTTCTCGCCGTGGGAGCAAGCAGACCCGCCTCTAATATTTTCCGTAATTTTTCTTCCTCGATCGGCGTATCCTTGTACGCTCTCACCGAGTATCTGTTTTTCGCCAATTCAAAAAATGATTCCATAACGCGTCTCTCCTTTTATTAAAAATGCTGAAAACCAAAAACCGGAAACTATAAACTTAATAATAATCCTTTGCATCCGGCAAGCACGTCCTCGTAGGTCTTGTCGAAATTGCCGTAAAACCACGGGTCGGCCACGTCTCTGCCCGTGCCGCTGTATTCGCACAGCTTGTGAATTTTCCCCTCCGGGTCGCCGCCCAGCATCCGGTGCATATCGCGGATGTTGGAGGAATCCATGCCGATGAAAAGATCGTATTTTTCATAATCGCTTTTCTGCAGCTGCACGGCAGTCTTTCCCTCGCAGGAGATCCCGTGCTTCGCCAATTCCGCCCTTGCCGGAGGATACACGGGATTGCCCGAGCCGTCGGGGTTTATCTCGTCCGTGCTCGTTGCCGCGGAGGAAATGAAAAACTCATCCTCTCGCCCCGCTTCCTTTACGAGCTTTTTCATAACATACTCCGCCATGGGGCTGCGGCAGATATTGCCGAGACACACAAACATTATCTTTATCATTTTATACCTCGAATATAAAGCCCGAATGAATTTTTTCCGCTTTTTCGCCGAGCTCTCTTTTGAGCAGATCGAAAGCCCTGTCGCCGGTGCAGTGGCCGGTGACGATACGTTCGATGCCCGTCTTTTTTATGTTCTCGGCGAGCGTGAGGACGTCCCGGTCAGACGAACGGAACAGATGGAAGCCGCCTAAAAGGGCGTAGATTTTTTTATCCGGGAACGTGGCGGAAATTTCACGGATGATATTGTCCGCGCCGCCGTGGGAGCAGCTGTTGAAAATGACGAGCCCCTTTTCCGTGTCGAAAACAAGGCTCTGCTCGTGGCTGAAATCCTCGGGGACACGTCTCCCGTTGACCTTGCGGAACATCCCCGCTTTTTTGCCCGCGTTTTCGAGACCGGGCGTTTTGTGCGGGATCAGATACACGCCGTCGGAAAGCGTTTTGTCGCCCGAAACGTATTCGATACGGTCGGCGAATTTTTCGAGCGTGCCGCGCTTTATCCCGATGAATTTTGAAAAAATGAAGCGGCTGCCGTAGCAGTTTTCCGCCGCGCCCTCGCGGATATAGAATTTCGCCTTGCCGTTTTCGGCGAAAAAGCGCTCCATGCCGTCGGAATGGTCGTAATGCGCGTGGGATAAAACGCCCGCGCTCACTTTGGCAAGGTCGATGCCGAGCAGGGAGGCGTTATCCGCGAATTTTCCGGTCGCGCCGGTATCCAGCAGATAGCTTTCACCGCGGTATTCGATATGCACTGCAAGACCCCATTCGCATAAAAGTCCGCCGTCGGCAAGATTGTCGATCAGCGCCGTCGCTTTGAGTTCGCTCAAAAGAATATCCCCCGTCCGTTTGATTGATAAAATCAATATACCACAATTTTCTTTCTCTTACAATCATATTTCTTTCACTGTTTGTGCTTGTTTTATCACGCGGCGGTTGGTATAATGAAGAAAAACAAGAAAAGGAGTTTTTGTTATGGGTAAGATCGTTGCCATCGGCGGAGGCTTCGGCGGAAAATACGCCGATTTCCTCGTAAGACATATATTAGAGATATCGGACAAGGAGAAGCCGAATTTCCTCACCATCCCCACCACCTGCTACGATAATTTCGACACGTCCTTCTATTCCCGCTTTTTCAACTGGGGGTGCGAGGTGGACGCCCTCTTCCTCACCCGCGACTATATGACCGAGGAGCTGATTGCCGAAAAGATCCGCAAGGCCGACGTCATCCACGTTCCGGGCGGCAATCTGCGTTTTGTATCGGAAGTATGGAAAAGAACGCACGCGGACAAATACTTAAAAGAAGCCTACGAGCAGGGCAAGGTGCTTTTCGGCGCTTCCTCCGGCTCGATGTGCTGGTTCAATGAAGGCATCGACGACTGCGGCCCCGAAAACGAATTCATGTTCGTGGACTGCCTCGGGCTGCTGCCCTACTGCAACTGCCCGCATTACGATTCTGAGGGCTGGCAGTATTTCAACAAGGTAGTGAACACCCGTAAAATTTCCTCCATCGCCTGCGAAAACGACGCGGCGATCTGCTTCGTGGACGATAAGCGGTATATCCTGCATTCCCCCGAACGCGTGGATGCCCGCTGCTGGTACTTCGACGCGAACGACGGCTACAAACGCTACGACCTCGACGCTCACCCCGAGCTCCTCGAAAAGCTGTAAAGATAAAACCGGAAGCCGAAAGACTTCCGGTTTTTTGCGCGGTAAATTTTTGTGTGAAGCGTAAAAATGAGACGTTTGGATCTACCGCATTCACACGGCTTTCCACACGGCGGCGTAGTAGAGCGGAACGCAGAGGAAAATGATCCAGCCCGGGTGCCACGTGTTGAAAAGCAGACCGGTGGTCACGAACAGCAGAATGGCGAAAAACGGAACGGGCAGACGGTAGAGAAAGCTTTTTCTGTCCTTGCCGTCGCACGCCCATATAAACATGTAGTACACGGGGATGAGAAGGATGCTCAGCCAGCCCGGATGCCACGTGTGAAAGAGGATGCCGGTCACTACGTAGAGCACGGGGATGAGGATGAACACGGGAATTTTTTTCAGCTTGTCGGCAAGCTCGGGGCGGTAGCGCGGGAGGTCTTTTTTCGCTTCCCGGCGCTTTTTTATTTTCTCCGCGCCTTTTTTTACGAGCGTTTTTTTCTTTTTCTTCTCCGTCGGTTCCGATTCTTTTTCTCCGGCTGCGGGGGCGGTTTCCTCCGGCTGCGTTTCGGGCGCAACCGCAGGGATCTCAAGGGTTTCCGGGGTTTCGGCAACCGTCGGTTGCGGCGTTTTTTCCTCTGCCGCAAACAGGAGTTCGGCGGCTTTTTTGTCGCCTAAGAGGTCGTCGAGCCCGATGCCGAAGATGCCCGCGAGTGCAACGAGATTATCCATATCGGGTGATGCTTCGCCTCTCTCCCATTTCGATACCGCCTGACGCGATACGCCTAATTTTTCCGCGAGAGCCTCCTGCGAAAGCGAATGAAATTTGCGAAGGTCGGCTATTTTTTTGCCCGTAAAAAGATCCATGGTTTCTCCTCCGTACGTTTATGTTTTCATTATAATAACATTCCTGAAAAAAAGCAATATGCGGTTGCGGCGCAGGAAACTTCTTCCCGAACTGCCGGGAATGAAGCGATAAATTTTTGTTTGAAGAGTAAAAACGAGGCATTTGAATCATAACGCCTCCCCTCTTAGGGGAGGGGGACCAACCGACAGGTTGGTGGAGAGGTTCAATGCGAGTTTTCCGTTTCATCGTTGTTACGGCAGCATTTATAGAACCTCACCGCCACGCTTATGCGCGGCCCTCCTTTTCTTGGCAGAAACGGCAGACCCTTTTGTCTGCTTCGCAGACATTTCCCCTAACAGGGGAATCTCCTAAAAGGGGAGGCGTTGTGTTAGATATGTTTCGCGTGCTCCCGCGACAGCCTCCGCGCTGACCTGCCATTTCCCGTCCCGTTATGTTTCCGCTTTCCGTGAAGAAAAATGCGGTTGCGGCGGCAAAAGCAACCGTTTGCAAACTAAAGTTTGTAGAACGCAACCGGGGAATTTCGTATGATGCAGTCAAGGACAGCGGATAAGTCGTCGGCTTAACGCTCCGACACAAAAATTCAATTTCAAATCAAAAGGAGACTGCATTATGAAAATCACAAACACGGAACATTTCGGTATCCAGAGAAAGATCGTTGCCAATATGACCTCGGAGAGCTGGAGAGATATCCCCCACGTATCCTATATCTATGAAGCGGATGTCAATGAGTTTTTCGGAACGTATAAATACCTGAACGCGCAGAATACGGAAAAGGTCACGTTCAATACTCTTATGCTCAAGGTCATCTGCGAAGGTCTCAAAGCCGCCCCCTGCATGAACGCGCACATAAGCTTCGATAAGCACCTCGTAAGAGGAAAGATCGACACCATCGAGGATATCAATATCTCCATGCCGATGATCCTCCCGAACGGCGAGATGATGACGGTGAACCTCCGCAATTTCGAAGATAAGAGTCTCAGTGAAATGACCTCTTATATCAACGACATAAAACGCCGCGCCGAAAACACCGATCTCAACGAAGCCATGTTCTCGGTATCGTTCAACGATACGATCAAGGCTCTCAAGGGCGGACACATCGTAAAGACCCTCTGCCGTCTCATCGGCTCCAAGACCGGCAAGCACAGAGTGAAGACCCTTTCGGGCAAGGCGAAAAAAGCGTATGAGAGCATCCCCGAGACCGAACGCCTCACGGCTTATGATCTGGAGCAGGGCACCGTCACCGTATCGAATATCGGCTCCACCTACCTCGGCCAGCACGGCGCGATGTCGCTGCTCGAGATCGTGCCTCCGCAGGTGTGCGCGTTCGGCGTGGGCGCGGTGCAGAAAAAGCCCGTCGTCGTCACCGACGAAAACGGCGAGGATACGGTGGAAGTGAAGCGCGTACTGCCCGTGTGCATCGCGTTCGATCACCGCGCTCTCGACTTCGGCGATATCGTGCCCTTCATGAAAAAGTTAGACGAAATCTTTTCGCATCCCGAAATTCTGAACGAGTGGATGCGCGGCGAAAAGAGACTGCAGAAAGCGGCGTAAACCTGCCTGATTTAATATACGGAAGCACAAAAAAAGGACCCGTCGATTTCCCGACGGGTCCTTGCTGTTTTTTACCAGTGCGCAGCTCCGCACTCACAATACTGATTGATTTTGAACAGCTTGTTGAAGAGGTTTATGACTTTCCAGAAGAAACCGAGAATACCGGTCTTGTGGCAGAGGTGAGTGCATTTCACCTGCGGTACGTCCTCGCCGCCCTCGCCGAGCGCGGGGATGACCTTACCCGCCTCGAGGAGCTCATGGCACACGGAGCAAACGATGTCGCCGGTGTAGCCTTCGATGAACTTATCCGCCTCAAACGCGTTTACGAGCATCGCCTTGTGTCCTGCCGCCGCAACGACGTTCGCTTCATAATTGTAGCTGCAGGTTTCGCATATCATGATATCGCAGCCCTGCTCGGTACAGGTGGGAGTGATGGTCTGTGTGCGCAGGCTGTGTCCGAGAGCCTTGACGGGGGAATCCAGGAGCTCATCGCCGCAGTTGACGCAGTAGTGCTTGGTAAAGCCGTCGGCGGTGCAGGTGGGTTCGATCACGAAGTCAACGTAATTGTGACCGGTGGCGTTGAGAGTTTCCGTTACGGAATATCTGCACACGGTGCAGGTAAGGGTGATATAGCCGTCTTTCGTGCAGGTGGGAAGCACCGTTTTGGTGGTGAAATGATGCGCGCAGCCGCCCATGGACATTTTGCAGACGTCGCACAGATCATCGCCGTTTTCATCCACGTGACCGGTGGGAGAAATGGTTTCCGTCTTCTTTTCTCCGCAGGAGCACTCGTACATATTGAAGCCGTAACCGGCGCAGCCGGCGGGAACACTGAGGGTAAGTACGAAATTATGAGCATCCGTCAGAACGTAGGCACGGTTGAAGGAAACCGCGTATTTGAAAACGGACGAATCATGCGGGCAATGGATGACGGTGGCTTCCGGGATAGTAGTCGTGTCAAAAGTAACCGTAGTATTCTTATTGTTAACGGTGATCTCCGTCAGGGAAGAACAGCGGGCAAACGCCCCTGCCCCGATATTTGTGACCGACTCGGGAATATTGATCTCCGTCAGGGAAGAACAGCGGGAAAACGCCCCTGCCGGTATTTCCGTTACGTTCGCGGGCAATACCACTTTCTGCAGTGCCGGACAGTTTGAGAAAGCATAATTTGAAAAAGATCTTATTACAGAATCCTCCGTAAATTCGATGCTCTCCAGATTGCTGCGTTGTTCATAATCGTAATAATCCTCGTAATAAGATATATCAAACGTACCGTCCGCTTTGAGATTTTTTACGTCGCTTCGCGCGGTATGGCGTACGTCGTAATATCCGTCGGTCATCGACGAGTAATATGCGTAGGGATCCGCATCGCTATATCCCTCAACGTTGCCGGCGTATTCTATATAGGTGCCGTTGTTATTCGGGGAATAATAATATCTCTCGGCTTTGTTGGGATAAGAGCCGTCCTCGTTTTTCAGCATCGCATAGTCGTAGTAGGGCAGATATATATTATCGTAGTGTTCCGGCCTTTGCTGACTATACCCATAGTACTGTGCGACATTGAGTAAGTCTCCCTCACCGGAAACCTCCAGCGTACCGTTTGCTCTCAATTTCCACCAGAGCGTACCGTCGGTGGCGATACCGCTGGCGAGCAGCAGCTCCTCGCCGCACTTGTCGCAGAAGCTGTCGTTATCCGCATCCGTGTGGAAAAGAGGGATCAGCTCATGCCCGGAGATCCATTCGCCGCAGTCCTCGCAGTAAACGCCCTGCGTGTAACCGTCGGCCGTGCAGGTCGCCTCTTCGGCGGACACCGTCTTCGTATGCAGATGATCGCAGTCGTATTCCACTACGTCAAACGAAACGTAAAAATCGTTCCAATCATAACTATAGAAACTGAGATAATAAGACCGGCCCTTGTCAAAATGCTGCGTAGTGTTCAGGGAACCGTAGTATATATAGTCTTCGTAAAGATAATTATAGTTTCCGTCCCTGAGCGAAACGTCAACATAGTACAAACGCGTCGCAGAGAGCCGATACGTACCCGATTTTTCCGCATTGATCCGCAGATACGTTCCGTTGGTGGTCGAGCCAAGGTTGATATACTTTGTTTCCCCGATCCGGATATGGCTTTCAAACTCAAATCCGCAGGCGTCGCAATAGCCGTCGGAATCCTCGTCGGAATGCTTTACCGTGAGAATTTTATGACCGCTCAGATAGAATTCGCAGTCCTCGCAGTAAACGCCGGCGGTGTATCCGGGCTCCGAACACGTGGCTGCCTGCGCGGGCACGTTGACCGTATGCAGATGATCGCATTCTATGTTGACCGCATTCAAGGATACGTCTATATAATAATTGTCAAAATCACCGTTGCCGGCAAAAAAGGTATATACGTTTCCCTTGACCAGACGGCAGGTGATGCTGCCGGAGGAGTAGTAGTAAGAATCGGAAGCGATCACCCGCTGCGCACCGTCGGAAAGCCGGATATAACAATAGGAAGCGTAGGAGGTCCTGAATTCATACGTGCCCGTCGCGGTCGGTGTGAATTCAAGCTGATGATAATAGCCGTCTGTATTCGTGCTGAGGCTGACCTGTTTCGTTTCGCCCACGCGGATCGTTTGCAGTATACGCTTGCCGCAGCGCTCACAGTAGCCGTTGCTGTCCGCGTCCGTATGTCCGAGAGCGGGGACCTCATTTCCATAATATTCGTCACCGCAGAGGCAGGTGTGTTTTATGCCGCCCTTGGCGGTACAGGTCGCCGGTATCGTTGTTGTCGTATATTCATGCACGTGGGTATCATCGAGCGCATGGAACACAAGAGCGTACCTATCCGCATAGGTTTCGGCGGTGGAACCGCGCCAGCCGTAGATCTCGCAAACCGGCAGACTGCTGGAGATAGAACAGTTCCGGTTGTAAAAGGTGATCGACTCCATATTCCAGCAGTCGACGAAGGCGTTGCTGTATACGTACTTCACCGAATAAGGCAGCTCAACGGAGGTCAGTCCGGTACACCCCAAAAAGGCCTCGCTGCCGATGGTCGTTACACTGTTACCGATCGTGACCGAGGTAAGGCCGTAACAATTGCAAAACGCATAATTGCCGATGGCCGTGACGCTGTTACCGATCGTGACCGAGGTAAGCCCGGTACACCTGTAAAACGCATAATGGCCGATGGTCGTAACGCTGTCCGGGATCGAGACCGAGGTAAGATAGTAACAATCGTAAAACGCATCATAGCCGATCGTTGTGACTCCGTTTCTGATCTCCGCGGAGCGGATGCTGCTCCGCAGACTATGCCACGGATAGGAGGACGAGGAAGACAATACGGGCATGGGGCCATTGCCGCTGACCGTGAGCGCGCCCGTGCCGGGCTCGTAGCTCCAGGTCAGATACCCGAATTTACCGCCCGCCGTCTCGGTGCCCGTGAGCTCAGCGGCCGATACCGTGGGAAGCACGGGCATAAGGCTCAGCAGGAGCATTGCCCAGACCAAAAGCCAGGAAATACATTTTTTCATAAAAACACCTCCGATAAGAATATATAATTAATTTTAATACTAAATTAATATTTGTCAATAGCTTTTGGCGGGTCGTTTCCGGTTTGTCAAAAAAACAGCTCTCCCTCCCGAAAAACCGACAGAAAACCGGACTTGACCGAAGGATATCTTGTTTGCTATAATCCGATTATCAAGAAAAGGTATCAAGGTGACGGATTTTGACAAAAACCGCAAAAAAAGCAAAACCGAAAAAGGACTACACCGCTTTGGCGGCACAGCTCGGCGCCGCCGTGCTTCTCTGCCTCTATCCGCTGTTTTTAGCGGATAGATATTATAAAATGACCTACGCCAAGATGGTGTTTTTCTGCGTTTGCTCCTTTGCGCTGATCTGCGTCCTCGGCATGGTGATGCTTTCCACCGAAAATAAGCTCAGAAACAAGCTGACCCTGAAAGCTCCCCACGAGCTTTCGCTGCTGACCTTTGCGGGACTCGGCGTTATCGGCTGTGTGTTTTCCGGCGATCCCGCCGCCGCGTTTACGGGCGCGGAAGGACGGCATATGGGCTTGCTCACCGTGATCGCCATGGCGCTCGCTTATCTGACGCTGTCCGAATTTTTCGTTTTCACCGATTGGGTCGTCTATGCCTTTGCCGGGGCTTCGGTGTGCGTCAACGGGATCGCGGTCATTCAGCTGGCGGGCGGCAATCCTTTCGGTCTCTACACGGATGCCGTGGATAGTACGGTGTATAATTTTGTTTCGACCATAGGCAATATAAACGTTTTTTCTTCCTTCCTCTGTCTGGTGATCCCCTTTTTCCTGTATCTGTCGCTGCAAACCTCCGACCGGGTGAAAAAATGTGTGTATTCCGTTACGCTTCTGTTTGCGTTCCTCGGCTCCTTCGCCGCCAAAAGCGACGGTATCTATTTAGGTTTGGCGGGCGTATTGCTCGTAATGACGTGGACGGTAAGAAAAAGCCGTACCGCGCAGACCTCCCTGTTCCATGCCGCCGTGCTGTTTTTTACCGCTGACCTTATCACGGCTCTGATCGCCGAGTTTATTCTGCACAGCGCTGTGCCCCTGACGTTTTTATCCCGTCTGCTCGTAAACTATAAGGTATGCGTTCCGCTGCTGCTCCTTTCCGTTGGGCTGTATCTGATCTCCCGCTATGCAAAGATCCCCGAAAAGGCGGCGCAAATTTTCTTTACCGTGATTTTTGCTTTGGGGATCGCCGCTGCGGCAGGCGCGTTTTGCCTGTTGATCTATTTTTCCGTCCTCAACAAAAATACCGAGCTCGGCAGCTTCGCAAAGTATTTCCGCTTCAACGATGACTGGGGCACCCACCGCGGATATATATGGCGGACTGTTTCGGAGACCTTCGGAGCTATGCCGTTTTTCAACAAGCTGTTCGGCTGCGGAGAGGATCGTCTGCTCGGCACGATCACAAACCTGCTGGGAGAAGAACGCAGTTTCTATCAGGAAAACGGCGGCATATCCCTGATCGATAACGCGCACAATGAGTTTTTGCACGTACTGGCCACGCACGGTCTTTTAGGACTGCTTTCTTATCTCGGTTTCCTTTTCCATTCCTTCCGCAAGGCGCTTTCCTCCGCCTCCCCGTTCAAAAAAGCCGCGCTGTTTTCCGCCTTCGGCTATCTGCTTCAGGCGTTCGTAAATCTGTGGCAGCCCATCACGACCCCTCTGCTTTTCGTTTTTTTAGCGCTGTCCGTGTCTGCCGAAACGGAGGATTGAACGCCGCCGCCGATTCTTTTTTGCTCCGAAAAAAATTTTTTTGAAAAAATTTTCGAAAAGAGAAAAAAGTTAAACTTTTTTTAAGCAAACGCTTTTATACTGTGAACTGTCGAAAGACAAAACATCCTTTCTTGATTTCCTCTTAGTTTTTCTTCATAAATTATCTCCTCAAAGCGAAACGCTCCGTTAGTCAGACGGAGCGTTTTGCTTTATGTACGGTAAACTGCAGTGTTAAGCGTTAAGTTTTAAGTGTTAAAATCGGACGAATTCCCCTGTCAATTTCTTAAAACTTAAAACTTGAAACTTAAAATTTACCGTTCTTTATCTTTTCCTTTCTTTGTCTTTAAGAATTTCTTAAATATATTGTTCCAGAATAAAACCTGTGATACACTTTTTTTGTAAGGAGGGAATTTTCTATGATCGAAATCAGAAACGTTACCAAGCGCTACGGAAAATTCACCGCGATAGAAAAAATCAATTTCTCCGTGAAGGAGGGTACCGTTTACGGCCTCATCGGCTATAACGGCGCGGGAAAAACAACGCTTTTGAAAACCGCGGCGGGCGTGTACCGCGCGAACGAGGGCGATATCCTTTTCGACGGCGAAAGTATTTACGACAACGCCAAACGGAAAGCCCACCTTTTCTACGTGCCGGACGATCTGTATTTTCAGCCCTACGCCAGCATGAACAAAATGGCGGCGTTTTACAACGGCTATTATCCCGATTTCAGCTTCGAGACCTTCAAGGAGCTGACGGGCGTGTTCGGACTCGATCCCACCAAGAGCATCAACGGCTTTTCCAAGGGTATGCAGAGGCAGGCGGAGCTCGTTTTAGGCATGGCGACCAACCCCGGGTATCTGCTGCTGGACGAATCCTTCGACGGACTCGACCCGCAGAAACGCGTCATGATAAAAAATCTTGTGGTCGAATATACGAAGGAACGAAACGCGCACGTCATCATATCCTCCCATAACCTGCACGACCTCGGCGATATGTGCGACCGCTTCGGTCTCATCAACGGCAAGCGCCTCGTCATCGACCACGATATGAGGGACATCGGCGAGGACTACGCGAAATTCCGTTTAGCGTTCGCCGAGGGAGACGACCGTCCCGACGAAGCCTTCTCGGAGCTGGACTTAAACGGTATCTCCCGCGACGGCAGGCTCATCACGCTCATCGTGAAGGGAAAATCGGAGGAAGCCGAGGCAAGACTCCGCGCGATGGGACCCGTTTACATCGAAAAATTCCCGCTGAGCATCGAGGAAATATTCATGGAAGAAGTGGAGGGCGTGGACTATGACTTCTCGCAGATATTTAAGTAATAAGAAAAAAGGCGCGTCCTACTCGTTTTTCTCCGCGCTGAAGACCGCCGCTTTGCCCTGCGGCATCCTCTCCGGCATCTATCTGCTGATTTTCGGCGTACTGCCGTTCACGACGTTTTACGGTTATGAAAACGAAAAGGACTACATGACCGGGCAGGTCACGAAGCAGGACGCGAAGGACTACTACAAATATATCATTTTCGGCGCGGACGACGAATTCACCTGCTACGCGATCTTAGCGCTCGTCGCCGCACTGGCGCTCGCGCTCGGCATCATCCTGTTCCGTTTCGCTTCCGATAAGCGCACCGTGAACGTGTATTACAGCCTCGGCATCAGGCGCACCACACTGTTCTATACGCGCTGGGGCGCGGGCGCGCTCGCCATCTGCGCCGCCACCGCCGTGGGCATCATCGCCGCTTATATCGTGAACCTCCTGTTCGTGGGGCTCTCATGGCAATTATCCGTCGTGCTACTCTACTTCTACTGCGGACTTTCGCTGTTTTTGCTGCTGATCTACACGGTGACGGCCGCGGTGTTCGCAAGCGTGGGCACGGTGTCCGAGGGCGTGGTCTATTCTATAGGCGTCATCGCTTTGCCCACCGTCGTCTGCCTCTGTGCGCAGAATCTCATTCAGGCGTTCTTAAAAAGCTCTCCCTACGGCGCGCACGTTTACGGTTTTTCGCTTACCGGCGGAACCTCTTACGGCTACCGCAACACCGCCGGCACGCTTCTTTCGCAGTACGCCGCCTACAACCCCGTGCTGTTCTTCTCCCGGGCGCTCAACGCCTTCGGCGTATGCGTCAAGGAAAAAGACAAGCTTCTCATCGGTATGAAGGGAGAGGCGTGGCATCTGCCCTCGATCTTCTCGGTGCTGCCGTGGTTCTTCGTGGTCGCGGCGTTCGCGCTCTTAGGCGGACTCGTTTTCTTCCGCCTTCGCAAAGCCGAAAACTGCGGCTTTCTCAATACCAATAAACCCCTGAGCATCCTCGTTCTCTTTGAGCTCATGCTGTTTGCCGCGTGCCTGCCTCTCGGCGAAGCGCAGTACTACGACGTTTATCAGATCCTCATCGTTTCCGCGCTGCTCGCGCTCGCCGTGTATATCGCGTTTGAAATTTTCCTTGAGCGGGGCGTAAAACGCTTCTTCAAAAAATCGTGGAAGTTCCCCGCCTTCGCGGCGGCGGTCGCCTGCGTTTTCGCCGTATTCATGACGGGCGGCTTCGGCTACGATTCCTACGTGCCCGACGCTTCCGACGTAAAAAGCGTCACGCTGTCCCTTCCCGTTTCGCAGTCCGCGATCAGTCTCAAAAACGATAATTTCGGCTGGGGCTCGAGCGGTTATATCAACCTCGCGTCGTTTTACGATATGTATTCGGCTCTGCCCGAATTCACCGACGCCGACACGATAAAGACCGTTGCCACCGCGCACGCCGACAGCGTGAAAAAGGACGGTGCTTACCGGATATACGTTAAATACACGCACAAAAACGATACCGATACCGAGCGCGTTTTCTCCGTGGATGACGAGGCGATGGCGAAGCTGCTCACCGTTTTCGAGTCGCCCGCGTG
>JAZLHN010000242.1:0-11664 GCA_045616815.1 Acutalibacteraceae bacterium | reverse complement strand
ATTTTTGTTTGAAGAGCTTCCGCGGAGGCACTTATCGTAGGGTTCGCCGCCCTCGGCGAACCGCATGGGAGCGTGCGGAGCACCACGAAATATATGATACTTTTGCTTCGTTTGGCTGCTTATGAACCGTGCAATTACAACAAATTCAGGCAATCGTATATTTTATTCTCCCGTTGCCCTCCGGGCGTTCCTTTGCGGTTCGCCGAGGGCGGCGAACCCTACGCGCTCCCGCGACAGCTCCACCGCTAAACAACAATTTACTATGCAATCAGCGTGTCGCCCGCCTTGCCGGAGTAGGTGACGCCGCCGTAAGTGAAGCTCGTTCTCGCGAAGAACGCCGCGGCGACTCTGCCGTCGGGAAGCTTTACCGCCTGCACCTTATCGGTGTTGACGATGACCTCGAACGCAGCGTCGGTAGTTTCGCTCATCACGGAATAGGCGTAGGAGCCGGTGTTTTTCATCGAGAGCGTGAAGATATCCGCCTCGGCGGCCATATCGGGATAGGTGAGGTTGTTTCTGCGCCAGTTGCCCGTGCGGTGCTCGGTTCTCGCGCTTATCTCACCGCCCTCGTACACGGTGTATTTGATGCCGTTGTGGGTAATGACGTTTCCGCTTATGACGGGTGCGCCGACCGCGTAACACTGGTCGAGCGTGGTGTTCATTTCTCTGCCCTTGGCGTCCTTCATCCCCGCGCCGAGCAGCATGGCAGCGCCGTCTATTGCGAAGCACGAAACGGTCATGCCGATGCCCTCGTGGGTGGTCTTGGCGGAGAGCACCGCCGCGCCGTCGGCATATTTTCCGCCGTAGGTGCCGGGAAGCGCACGGTAGGAGAAATCGCCGTGGGCGCGAAGCTGATCGTCCGTTTCGTAAACGGCGGTGGTGCCGGGCACGAACGAATAATCACAGACGGGAGCGATATCCCTGTATTCCCTGCCCGTGGACATGATCGTGGTCACGCCCGGGAAGGACGAATTGTAGCCGAGTACGTTTTCGTCGTTGATGATCTCGGCGTAAACGAGCGAATCGCTGCCGCCGCGGAAGCTGAAATAGAAGCCCGGCTCGTTGATGACAAGGAATTTCGCGTCGCCGAAATATTCAAGGCCGACGTTTTGCTTCACGTCGTTGACGATGGAGGAAGCATACGCCGCTATCTCGTCCTTACGCGGCATTTCCTCCACGGCGGAGAGCTTCATGAGCGAGGGAACGATGCTCGGAAGCGGCTGAGCGTTCACGCGGGAAACGGATCGGCCCATCGTGGTGGGATCGAGGGTCGCCCCGTAGCTCATTTTCTGCAGGCCGTCCAAAATGAAGCCCGTAAAGGGCGTGAGCTGTTCTTCGGTGAAGATATAGCCCGTGCCGGTGAGCATGGCGATGATATTCGCCATACCGTCGATGAACACCGCGCCGTAGCCGCCCATATACAGACGGTTGCCGTGCTGGAAGAAGGTGTGATCCTTTTTGAGCCCTTCCGCTAAAGAATAGTCCAGCTCGCCCGAAACGGCTTTCACCGCCGCCTTGACGGCAAGGCCGCTGCCCGCGAGCGCGCCGAATTTGATGGTGGACATGGCGAGGTCGATGGTGTTGGCGCCCGTGTAGGCGTAGATCTCCGGATTCACGGTGAACGCGCCGCGCCCGACGAGTGCGGAAAGCCTCAGAAGCTGATCCTTGCTTAAATCGTCCTTCATGAGGATGCCGAGCTCACCGAGGATATTCGGGTTGCACAGCTTATTGTGCCACCAGTTCGGATTCTGATAGTCCTTCTTGATCCAGTAGTCGATCAGCCCGAGAGCGGCGTCCTTATATTCCTCCGCCTTGGCGGGATCGGTCTCCTGCCGATAGAGGATGGCAAGGCGCTCGGCGCGTTTGATGTGCCGCGACGCCGGCCAGGTGGTGCGGTCCTGATTCGCGTAGTCGATATCCGGGAAATACCGGTCGCCGTCCTCATCGAACGCGATGAGCGAAAGGATCGTATCGCCGTCGTAGATATCGGGGCCCGAATACAGAGAGATACTGCCGCTTATAAGCCCCTCGGCAATGTTTTCGGCTATGACCACGGTATCGTCACCTCCGCAGCCCGGTAATACGGACGGAAAATTCAGAATGAAAAAGCACAGGATGAGGCTGAATATCTTGGTAAAAACAGTTACCATTTTCTCTTCCCCCCAAAGACAAGCTCACAGTCTTCCTTTCTTCATTTTTATCAGATCACGGTAGCTTATCATCGTTACGCCGTGTTCTTTTAAGTATTCGTGCGTGGCGGGGTCCTTCATGAGGGTATATTCCCACACCCTCTGGAACCAGTTGCCGGTGATGGATTTGAGTTCGTCGGTCTCGAGCGCGGGATGCAGAAACGTTTCGGTCACGCCCTCGGGAATGTTCGTCCAGAGCTTTAAGATCGTCTCCCGGTAATGCTCGTATCCGTTGGAGCTCAGATCCTTGTTCCAGTCCGGGAACAGCAGATAATCGGGAAGAGTCACCTTATGGATCTTCGCGAGCAGGCTCGTCAGCTTACCGGAGAGCATATAAACGGGCTCGGGCGTGCCCGCGGGCGTCAAGCGCTTATCCGCTTTTTCATAAAGGCGGAAGGCGTAGCCGCGTTTGCCCATTTCCTTCAAAGTCATATTGAGCATCGTGAAGCGGAGCGTGCGGTTGCCGTAGAGCGAGCCCATGTGGTTGTCGATGTGCGAGGGCTTCATGCCCATGGAGAGCGCCTTGTCGATCTGGGCGTTCAGCTCGGCTCTGAGCTCTTTCAGCTTCGCGTTTTTCTCCACCTGCTCGGTGGAATGCCACATATAGCCGTACTCGTCCAGCAAAGACGGCGCGTCCGTGAGCGGCTTCCACCGCCACGTTTTCCATTCGCTCGTCATCGTAAGATGCACGCCGATGGCGTACTGCGGATTGTCGATCGCGAATTTCACGGCCTCTTCCGCGCCGGGACACACCATCATGATCGTGGACGAAAAAAGCTTTCCGTCCTTAAAAAGATCGAACACGGCTTCATTGGCGCTGTGACACAGCCCGAAATCATCCGCGTTGACGATAAGATATTTACCCATGGGTATCGCTCCCCCTTTTTCCTTATACTTAGTTTCATTATACATAAAGAAAAACAAAAATACCATGTGTAAAATAGCCGAAAAAAGAGAAGTTATTTTTACAGAGCGGTAAATTTTTGTTTAGCGTTCCGCTAAACAAAAATAGTTTTCAGTTTTAAGTATTTAGTTTTCAGAAAAAATACTGATATTTCGTTTTAATACGATGATTTTACACCTGGATAAACAGTTTTTCCTGTTTCAGTATAATCATTCCATGACTGAAAACTGAAAACTTAAAACTGAAAACTATTGTTTACACGCCCTCCGGCGTGTAAACTGCCATTTTCCGTCCCGTTCACCTGCTTGTTGACATTTTTTCTCGTTATGCTAATATTATAAAAAAGGAAACACAGAGGTTTTGCCATGTTCATAAGTTCCACTCCCGAGAGCGCGGGGATCTCCTCGAAAGCGCTGCTCAAATATCTGAAGATCATCAACGCGCACGGCATTTCGGCACATTCCGTGCTGATCGCGCGCGGGAACAAGCTTATATGCGAAGCGTACTGGAAGCCGTTTTCCGCGCAGGATACGCACCGCATGTACTCCCAGACAAAAAGCTACGTGGGGCTTGCCATCCGTCTGCTTGCCGACGAGGGGAAGCTCTCGCTCGACGACAAGATCGTAAAATTCTTCCCCGACAAGCTGCCCGAGACGGTGCATCCCTATCTCCAAATGCAGACCGTCCGCGATATGCTGATGATGCGTACCTGCTTCGACGAATACGACGTGAACTGGTTCACGAGCGGCACCGATGACCGGGTAAAACTTTATTTCTCCCAGCGTCCCGCTCTCATGCCCGGCACGCAGTACCGCTACGATTCCACCGGCTCGTTCGTGCTCGGCGCATTGGTCGAACGCCTCACGGGAAAGACCTTCCTCAGTTATCTGCGGGAAAAATGCCTTGATAAGCTCGGCTTTTCAAAGAGCGCTCACCACCTTTATTGTCCCGGCGGTTACGCGTGGGGCGACTCGGCGCTTCTCTGCACCCCGCTCGATATGCTGAAATACGGCTTTTTCGTCGGACGGCGCGGCGAATGGGAGGGCGAGCAGCTCGTACCGCGGTATCTGTTTGACGAGGCGTTTTCCGAACGCTCCGATCTCGGGGCAGAGGGCTTTACCTCGTTCAGCCACGAGGGCTATATCAGCCAGTTCTGGAATTTCCACGGCAAAGCGGTGGGCTTCAACGGTATGCACGATCAGGTCACGCTCTACGACCCCGACACCGATATCACCTTCACCTGTACCTCCGGCAACGAAAGAGGCACCGCCTCGCGCGAGATCATGATCTCCTATCTTTTCTCCGAGATCATCGACGAGGCGTCCGCTCCGCTCCCCGAGGATAACGAAGCATATGCCGAACTGAAGGAATATATCGGTTCTCTCTCGCTCGTGACGGCAAGGGGCGAAGCCTCTTCCCCGATCGAAAAGGAGATCAGCGGCAAAACGTTTTTCGCCGAGGAAAACAAAACGGGCATCACGGAATATTCGTTCACGTTTTCGGAGGAAAACTGCGATTTCCGCTACGTGAACGCGCAGGGCGAAAAGCATATCCCTTTAGGTCGTATGAAAAACGAATTCGGTGCTTTCCCCGAAACGGGCTATTCCGATCTCATCGGCGGGCAGGCCTGCGAGGGGCACGTTTACCGCTGCGCCTCGTCCTTTGCGTGGGGCACGGAAAATCAGTTGAATATTAAAATACAGATCATCGACGACTACATCGGCAATCTGCATATCAGCTTTTCCTACCGCGACGGCTTCGGCAGGATGCGGTTGGACGGCGACGCGGAAAATTTCCTCCGCGGCTACGACGGTGTTTTCAACGCACGTATAAAATAATTAAAGAATTTTCACGGAAAGTCGGAGAATAACGCTTTTCAAAAAAACAGAACGATAAATTGCAGTTTGAAGCGCGGAGGCCGTTGCGGGAGCACGTAGGGTTCGCCGCCCTCGGCGAACCGCATGGGAGCGCCCGGAGGGCAACGGGAGAATAAAATATACGATTGCGTGAATTTGTTGTAATTGCACGGTTCATAAGCAGCCAAACGAAACAAAAGTATCATATGTTTCGTGGTGCTCCGCACGCTCCCATGCGGTGCGTCGAGGGCGACGCACCCTACGATAAGTGCCTCCGCGGAAGCCCTTCAAACAAAAATTTACCGTTTTATTCCCGAACTATTCCGTGAAGAGAAAAAAAGGAGACAGAGTATGGCAAAGATAAAAATAGGCGTTTTCGGCGCGTGGAGAGGCAATTCCTATATCGACCTGATGCTCGCCGAGCCCGAAATCGAGATCGTGGCGATCTGCGACAAAAACATTGCCTCGATGGAGGACGAGAACAAAGAAAAGTGGGGCGATATCGCCTGCTTCACGGAATTTGACGAATTCCTTGCCTACGGCGTAAAGGTAGGGATGAACTGCGTGTTCCTTGCGAACTTTTTCCATCAGCACGCGCCGTTCGCCATCAAGGCGATGAACGCGGGCATGGACGTTTTCAGCGAATGCACCGCCGCGGCCACGCTCAAAGACTGCGTAGAGCTCGTGGAGACCGTGGAGAAGACCGGCAGAAAATATATGCTGTGCGAAAACTATCCGTTCGCGACCGATATGCTCAAAATGGCGTCGATCGTGAAGAGCGGTCAGCTCGGCTCGCTCCTCTACGCCGAGGGCGAATATAACCACTCCGGCGACAACGACGAGCTCAGACGCCTCACGCCCGGTGCCTACCACTGGCGCGCATGGATGCCCCGCACCTACTACAACACCCACGCTCTCGGCCCCGTCATGTATATGACGGACAGCGAGGTAAAATACGTTTCCGCCCGTGCGGCACATTCCGACCTGCTCTACGGCATACGGGAGTGGCGGCACAATTACGACGGCGCGGCGATGATGTTCTGCGAGATGAGCAACGGCATGATGGCGAGAGCCACGGGCTGCACCGCCATGGCGTCCGACTACAGCCGTTACCGCGTGTGCGGCGATATCTCCGGCGTGGAGTCGGGCGACTATCTCGGGGAGGATACGGTAAGGCAGTTCTATTTCGGACACACCAAGCCCGCTGATCTTGAAAATAACGTGATCCTGCACACCGCCGATCTTGCCGAATTCGGCGAAAAGGGCGTAAGAGCGAAAAACGCCGGACACGGCGGCGGCGATTTCTGGGTCGTACAGAGCCTCATCGACTATGTGCTGAATGACCGCAAACCGTTCTTCGACGTGTACCGCGCTGTGAATCTCTCCGCGACCGCCATCCTCGGCTGGAGAAGCTGCTTGAACCACGGCGAAAACATGAAGGTCCCGGATTTCCGTATCCCGGAGGAAAGAGACGCCGTACGGAACGACGATCTCACCCCGTTCCCGGATGAAAACGGCGAGGGCGCGACCCTTCCGGCGGCACTGTAAATTTTTGTTTACACGCGGAGACGAACAAGTCACCTCGTAGGGTTCGCCGGTCTCGCCACGGGCACAGCCCTGCTCGGTCGGTTCGGCGGCTCTGACAGTCCACCGGACTGTCATTCAGTACCGCCTCACCCTCGGCGAACCGCATGGGAGCGCCCGGAGGGCAACAAAAAACAAATCTGATGTATATAGATAATTGTTGTAATTGCACGGATCACACACTTTTTTATGCGTCAAATGTAACATATGTTTCGTAGTGCTCCGCACGGTCATATGCGGTTCGCCGGGGGCGGCGAACCCTACGCGCTCCCGCGACAGCTCCGCTGCTAAACAACAATTTATCGCAAAAAAAACGCCCTTATCGGGCGTGTTTTTAATTAATATTTTCTTCTATCTTTCCAGATATCGAGGATGAGCTTATATCTCTCGGGGGGCATACCCTTGAAGGGGACGTTGCTCGTCGCGAAAATATAGCCGCCGCCCTGACCGCCGTAGGTGAGGCAATAGTTCGCGCTCTCCCGCACCTGCTCCTCGGTGCCGGTCTGCAGAGCCGCGCAGTGTACGTTGCCGCACAGAGCCACCTTATCGCCGTACAGCCTTTTGACTTCTCTTATATCCACGCCCGCCATGGGGTCGACGGAGTGCAGCGCGTGCGGCCGGCATTCCACAAGGCGGTCGATGATGGGCATGATGTTGCCGTCGGTGTGCTTTATCATATACATGCCGTCTTTTCGTCCGGCTTCGATGATGCGGGCAAGATAGGGCGTGATGAATTCGTCGAACATGGCGGGAGAAAGATAAGGGCCTTCGTTGAAGCAGTAGTCCGAGCACAGGAGCGCCACGTCGATGCCCGCAGCGTGCCTTCTCTTGTTGTTTTCGATCGCGTTCACGCACATTCTCTCCGCCTGCGCCTTGAGCCCCTCGGGATCGTCGGCGGTGCGGTAGGCGAATTCGTACATATCGGTGCCGTTGGGGATGGCGAAGGTGCCGTCGCCGTGACCGCAGAAAAGGCGGGTATCCCCGACGCGCTCTCTTAATCGTTTGCGGAAATATTTCGTCACGGGATAGTTTTCATCGAACCATTCGGGCGTGTACACCGGGATCATGCAGTAGTCGAGCCCCGACTGCGAGTCCAGCTCCTCGTTTCCGCTGAGCGCCGCGCCGCCGATGTCGTAGGCGTTCCCCGCGCCGTACACACGGGCGTATTTATCCGCGAGATCATAGGAATATTTTTCGATCTCTTTTTCCGACAGCTTGTTTATGTTCTTCTCTTCCAGACGTTCGTCCCAAAGCGGATAACCGAAAAATTCCTCCGAAAGCTGGAATTCCAGTTCAAAGGTGGGGATCTCGTCGGGCTGTTTGAGTGTCAGGGCGCAGATCGCGCGTTCGGCGGGAGTCATAAGATCATCTCCGGGTGTTTTTTCTTTATTTTACAACGGAAATATGAATATTACAATAAGATCGTACGGCAGCGGAGAAAATCTTTTGCGAACGCTTGAAAGATATATTCTCCGAACGTATAATAGGGATAAGACCTTTGAAAAACGGGAAAGGGGAAGATCCATGAAAAACTACGACGTAGCCGCGTTTATATGGCCGGCCTACACGGGCGACGAGCCCCGCACGCGGATGTTCTGGGGCGAGGGCATGGGCGAATGGCAGTCCGTGAAAAACTATAAGAAAAAATACGACGGCGATACCTGGCCGCGCAAACCCTTGTGGGGCTACGTGAACGAGGCCGACCCCGCCGTGATGGAGATGGAGATCAACGCCGCGGCGGATCACGGCGTGAACGTGTTCATCTACGACTGGTACTGGTTCGACCGCCGTCCTTTCCTCGAAAACTGCCTCAACGACGGCTTCCTGAAAGCGAAAAACAATTCCCGCATGAAATTCTACCTCATGTGGGCGAATCACGACGCCAACCACCTCTGGAACAAGGAATTGGCGGATACCGAGATCTTCAATGAGACCATCTGGCAGGGCGCGGTGGACGAGCCGACCTTCGACGAGGTGTGCGACCGCCTCATCCATAAATATTTCGGGCTCGACAATTACTACCGCATCGACGGCAAACCCGTATTTATGATCTACGACCTCGGCAACCTCATAAAGGGGCTCGGCGGCGCGGAAAACACGAAGCGAAAATTTGACGAATTCAAGGAAAAATGCGAAAAAGCGGGGCTCGGCGGCGTGCATCTGCAGTTCACCCAGTGGGGCGAGCGCATGGTGAACCTCAGCGGCGTGGACGGCGGCGAAAAGCCCGACGATCAGGTCATTTCCGCTCTCGGCTTCGATTCTCTTTCCAACTATCAGTTCTGCCATTTCGTGAACATCGACCGCGACTACGCCGACATCATCGCGGACGTGACGCCCCTGTGGGAAAAATGGTATAAAAAATATTCCGTGCCCTATTTCCCGCACGTTTCCGTGGGCTGGGACAACAATCCGCGGTTTTACAACTTCCGGAGGGGCGTCGTAAAGAACAACACGCCCGAGGAATTCAAAAAAGCGCTCGAAAAAGCGAAAGAGTTCGTCGATACCCATCCCCTGCCCGCGCCGCTCATCACGATCAACAGCTGGAATGAGTGGACGGAAACAAGCTACTTAGAGCCCGACGACCTCTACGGTTACGGCTATCTCGACGCGATAAAAGAAGTATTCGGATAAACGGAAAGGAGTTTTACTATGGATATCATCAAAAGGATCTCTGCGTTTTTCTTCTCGATCTACACGGCTCTCGCTTTCCTGCCGATGCAGGCGGCGCAGAAAAAGGCGGCGGATTTCCGCGTCACGGCGTATCTCGTCGGCGGCGGCCTGGAAAATCCCGACCGCATCGAAAAAACGCATTTCGACGACGTGACGGACGTCATTCTCATCAGCGTGGCGTTTTTCAACACCGAGGGTAAGCTTACTTACAACGAGCATTTCGATGAGATCGTCAAAAACGTGAAGGACGCCATCGGCGACCGGGATGTCAATCTGTATCTCAATCTCATCGGACCCGGCTCCACGGTCAACTCTTCCGACTGGAACGAGCAGATGGACAGTCAGGGCAAGCGGCACGACATGGCGTTCAAAAGCGGCAATCTCGAAAAGAACATCAAAGACGCGCTCGATGCTTACGGCTTCGACGGCGTATTCTTCGACTACGAATATCCGCTTACGAAAGATCACTGGAAGGTCTTCGACGAATTCATCATCGGGCTCGATAAATACCTCGGCGACGACTATAAGATCGGCTGTGCGATCTCCGCTTGGATGACGCTCCAGTCCCGCAAGGCGATCAAGTGCCTCGATATGGTGGAGGCGATGGCCTACGACGTATGGGAGAAGGACGGCACGCACGCCTCGATGAAGTCCATGAAGAGCGTGGTGAACGAATTGATCCTGCGCGGATACAAGAGAGAGCAGATCGACATCGGCATCCCGTTCTATGCCCGTCCCACCAACCACGACGCCTACTGGTACGGCTACAACGGCTGGTACGACAAGCTTGACGAAAAAGGCTTCTGCTACGATCCCGGCACGGGACTCACCTTCTCGTTCAACGATTACGACACCGTTTACAAGAAAACGCACTGGGCCATCGGCAGAGGTCTCGGCGGCGTTATGATATGGCATTACTCCTGCGACGTGCCCGCGGACAACGAGCTTTCGCTGTTCAACGCCATCACCGCGGCGAGAAACGACTACGGCGTGAGCGGCCCCGTCTGCTGACGACTTATACAGGAGAAAAAATAATGAAGATCATCAAAAAACTGCTGCTCGCCTTTCTTGCGCTCACCGTGGTGATCCTGCCGGGCTGCACGATCTCGCTGCGTACGGAAAAAATCAGGATCGTCACGCCCGCGTCCGTGTTTGAGAGCGGCGACGATATGTACACGGTGATATGGACGACCGATAAACCCGGCTCGGGATATATCACCTACACCTACAACGGCACGGAGTACACGGCGAACGATCAGGTGGGCGGCAACGTCCGCTCGCTCGATACCATCCACGCCGTAAGAGTGCCGAAAGCGCATTTGGACGGCAACGTCTACGTTTATCACTCCGAGCGCGTCATAAAGAAAGAGGCGTACTCCGCCGTGAAAGGCGACACGGTGGATTCCGAGCCGGTAAGCTTCAAAGGCTATGCCGGGGAAGCGCAGATCAACGCGCTCGTTCTGTCCGATATCCACGGCGATCCGGAAAAAGCGAAGAAAGCCGCCGACAATTTCACCGAAACTCCTTCTTTCCTCATTCTGAACGGCGATATCGTCAGCCACGTCGTTACCAAGGACGAATTCATACAGATCCTCGAATACGCGAATCTTTTCTCCGGCGGCGAGATCCCGGTGGTGTACGCGCGCGGCAACCATGAACCCAGAGGCGAATACGCCTCCGAAATGCTGCAGTATTTCCGCACCTCAACAGGCGGGCTGTACTACACCTTCACCTACGGCCCGATCTGGAGCGTGGTGCTCGACGCGGGCGAGGATAAGGAGGACTCCCACGAGGAATATAACGGGCTTGTGGATTTCCGCTCCTATATCGCCGAAGAAACGAAATGGCTCGAAAACGTGACTCCGGAAGAAGACGCCGATATAAAGCTCTGCATCGCGCACAAGCCGCAATTAAACGACCTCGACGGCTCCACGTGGCTTGATACGCTCGCCGATATGGATATCGACGCACTGCTGTCCGGGCATTTCCACCGCCTCGAGCTGCATTTCTATGACGGAAGTCAGCCGTATCACCGCATGATCACCGGCGGCAAAAGCGAAGAATACGGCTTCATCGCCACGATGCTCACGTTCAGCGGAAAGACCATGCACGCGAAGTGCTGCGATATGAACGGAAACGTGCAAGCCGACGAGGACTTTGCCCTGTAAACCTCTGCATACGAAACAAAAACTCCGAACTTGGTTTAGTCCGGAGTTTTTTCATTCTTTACGGAAAAACGGGATAAGACGATAAATGGCAGTTTAGCGGCTTCGCCGCTAAACTGCCGAGAGTTGAAAGTTGAGAGTTGAAAGTTGAGAGTTGGATAAACTGTACCCATAAAAATGGACACACCGATTTTAGTATTTTGGATGCACGTCCCAGAAAAGCGGACAAAAAAGTACATTCAAAACCCCGGAGATCGGACAGTGACAAAATGGGTACGGATATGGTAGAATGTATC
>JAZLHN010000241.1:0-2014 GCA_045616815.1 Acutalibacteraceae bacterium | reverse complement strand
GTCTTCTGCAAAGTGATGTTCCGGAAAGTGCGCTCGCCGTCATCATTTCCGACGAGTTTCAAAGCAATATTTCTTCCGGGATCAGCCGTCTCGGGACCGATATTCCGAAGATCATCGGGAAAATCAGGGAATCCGCGCCTGACGCCGAGATTGTTTTTCAAACAATATACAATCCCTATCAGGGCGCAACCCTCCCCATCCACGGACCCGGTTTTGAAATGAATTTTGAAATCGGCATAACGGTCAACGAGTGGGTTGAAAAACTGAACGAAAAAATACGCGGGGGCGCTGATGAATACGGTTATACCGTTGCCGAGGTTCACGACGAATTTGAAAAGAATCCTGAAAGGCTTGTCAACGTCATCCTCGCCGAAAACGGATTTCTGACAGCCGACCTCGATCCCCATCCCAACGCGGACGGCCATAAGGTCATTGCGGAGGTCATCCTGAAAGCGCTGAAGGATTCCGGGAAAAAGCTGCCGGAATGATTATTGTATGGAAAAACGCCGTCCCGAAAGGACAGCGTTTTTCTTTTATGAAGTCGGCAGGTCGTCGATGAGGTCGATGAACCACAGCGGAAGATCGCGGTCGCAGTCGATCATACGGGTACCGACGAAAAGCGCGATCTGCCGGATGCGGACGGTATTGTCGTAAAAAACGGAAAAATCAGAATACGGGATGATCTGACGGAGATTCGGGAGGAGACGGTCGAAACGTTTTCGGATAAAGTCGTCAGAAACGCCGTGTCCGCCCATACTCATACGTTTATGGACGCGCGCGATCGCGGTCTCGATATCGTCAACACCGACGAAATAAAGCCTGATCGCGAATCCGTTTTCCTTTGCCTTCCGGATCTGACGGACGACGGTCATTCCGGGCAGCGTGGACTCCATGTGAAAAGAAAAGCCCTGCGCGATACACTCGTCCACCCTTTTCAATGCGAGCTTTCCCGCCTTGACCTGCGCGTCCGGGTCCTTCCAGCTTCCGAGAGATTTTACGATCTCATCGATATTGATTCTTTCTCCGAGGTTGTCCTCCGCTTTCAGCATGTGGTACAGCGAGGTTTTTCCCGCACCGTTGATCCCTGCGATCAATGTAAAGATCGGTCTGTCAAACTGAATCACAGCAGAATCTCCCCCACCGTATGTTCCTGCCAGAGCTGAAGCTTGAGATTGATCAGCGTCCGCCAGAAGGCTTTTTCCTCGCGCGAGGTCGAAAGCATCAGTCTTTCTTCCATTTCCCCGAGCCTGAGTTTTTCAAAATCGGAAAACGTGATTTTCTTATCGTTTTGTTCTTCCATCGGTCATCCCCCGTTTCTTCCTTTTCAGTATAGCATAAAACCTGCGGAAACGCAAGACGATTCCTTAAAGTTTACAAAACCCGCTTTACAACCGGCAAGGAATATGATACAATAGTCAAAAATAAATTCGCGGAGGTTCGTTATGAAAACAAGTGTCAGCACTTACAGCTTCGGCGGCTACATGAATACGCTCGGAATCGAGGGTATCATCAGAAAATCGGCGGAACTCGGTTTCACCGGCATTGAATTTGTTGAAGGGGGCTGGACAAAGGGTCTTGACCTCGGATACGCGAAGGAACTGAACGCCCTGTGCAAAGAAAACGGGCTCACTCCCGTTGCCTACTGCACCGGTGCGGATTTTCTTTCCGGATCGGGCGGAGACCTGAAAGCAGAGGTAAAAAGGCTGCACGGTCAGCTTGATTTTGCCGCGGCGCTCGGCGTTCCGAATATGCGTCACGATGTCTGCTACGGGCTTTCCGACCGGAACGGGAAAAAGATCGGCATTTCCTTTGATGACGTTCTCCCCATCCTCGCGGAAGGCTGCCGGGAGACTGCCGCCTACGCGGAAAGCATCGGTCTCGGTACGATGACCGAAAACCACGGCTTTTTCGTGCAGGACGCAAACCGGGTCGAAAAGCTCATCAACACCACGGCACATCCCGCTTTCGGCGCGCTTGTTGACGTCGGCAACTTTATGTGCGCCGATGAGATTCC
>JAZLHN010000240.1:0-11206 GCA_045616815.1 Acutalibacteraceae bacterium | reverse complement strand
CTCGTATCTCTGATTGGAAGCACCGTCGCCCGCAACGTAGCGAACCATATCGTCGGCACGCGCGGCACGGGTAACGTAAGTGCCGGTATTGTCGTCGCAGTAATATCTGGAGCCGAATGCACCCCAGCCGCCGGTACCGAGACCGTCAGCCGTAGTCTTCCAACCGACAAGATTGCCGAAAATGGCCTTCATGTCGGAATAGGTGTTGTTATTAACGGGACCGCCGATAATGGTAACGCCGTCGATAGTGCATCTGTTTTTGATATTGGTTTCATTGTTGACAAGCCAGGTATAAAGGCTGTTCTGAATGCCGTCGGTCTCGGAATCCTCATCGAAGCCGGCAACGCCGCCCTTGACAAGGGAGAAGTTGGTGGCATTGATACCGCCGCTCGTGTTGGCACGGATGACCTTCAGCGTGTCGTAGCAGCGATTGAAAAGAACGGAGTAGATCTGAGTATCATACTGAGCCGCTTTGGTCTTGAAAGCGCCGAATCTGTTGATAACGTTCGCATTCGTGCAGGCGGCTACACAGGCAGCGTAGCCCTCGTTAAGACGGGCATAATGTCTGGCGACCTCGGCAAGAAGACCCTCAACGTACTCGTTGGTTTCGGTCTCCGGATCATCCGCTCTGCCGATCAGAGCGATATCGCTCATACCGGAGAGGTTCGTGTTGAGGAAGAGCTTGATAAAATACTCATATTCCTCGTCGAACTTAAGATTGTTATCATCAAATCCGCGGTAGGAGCATTCTTCCAGCAGATACTCTCTGAGATTCGCCATCTCGGTGCGTACCGTATCGGAAATAACACTCTTACGGATATCTTCCGGAACGGAATTGACGGTATCCAACGCAGCAGAAAGCCATGCGTACGTTGCGGTCAGTGACACGTCATCCAGGGGGCATACCTGACCGGCCTCCACGTAAGGCTGGCTGTAGAAGGTATCGTTACCAATGGCAGCTACGCCGAAGTGGGGGGTGTATTCATAATAATCTGCAAGCTGAGCATCCTCGGGAAGATCGACCTTCTTATAGCTTTCGGTGCCGTCCTCGGCAACCTCAAGGGTATAATAGGTAGATTCCTCATTGACAGCCGTATCCGTAGTCTTGGTATAGCTGTCCTCGGTATAGAACTGAGAGCCCTCGGGGAAGATATATTCCGCCGGAGCACTGGTCGTGCTTATGTAAGTATATGCCTTGAGGATATCGTTAAGGTCAAACTTCTGGACCTTAGCGGTAAGATCATTGATATAATTGCCGTAAGCAGTCGTATCATAACCGTAAGCGCCGACGAGGATGTTGATCGTGGTGGTGCCGGTCGCGTCGATGGCAGCCTTGTAGCTCTGTGCCTGCGCGATAAGCTTGAGCATCTGGTCACGGTCGTCCTCCGTATAGTTACGGCTGGCGATGGAATCCTCGAAGCCCTCGATATTATTGATGGGCTTGCCCTGGATCCAGTCGACGTACTTTCTTACGGTGGGGATATCCTTGCCCGCGTAGCAGAAATTCGCGTAATTTCTGTAAGCGTTCATATATTCCGCGCCGATGAACTTTTCAACATAATCGGGATCGCACGCGTTGGCTGCGTTCTCTGCCGCAACGTAATCGTTGTAGAGAGCGGTCAGCTCCTCGGTGGTCTTCTGATACACGCTGAGCTCGTCTTCCGTCCACACGACGTAATCCGCCTGCCAGGCCTCGGCCTTGGTAAGCGTATTATAAGCCACGATAGCGGAAACGTCGTCCGCTGCGCTCATACCGGCAGCCGCCGTCATGGAATCGTTCTGATACCATACGGTGCAGTAGTCGTCACCGAGAGATGACGAACCCTGATATGCCTTCGCAGTCGTGGTGAGTTTATACTCGGTCTCTACCGTTTCGGGTACCTGAGCGGCATCCGTATAATCGGTAAGAATAGCCGATTCAACCGAACGGGTAACGGTAACGGTGGTCGTTACGTCAGCCGTGGGTTTGAGCGCATCGTCCTTAGCGCCCTGCCAGCAGTTGTCAGCGTACCAGGAGTACGCGCCCTCCGCCGGAACGGGAAGTAAAGAGTCGATAAACTCATTCATAGCGGGAGATACGCCCATCTTCGCGGCAAGCTGAGTCTTGATCGACTCACGGATCGTCGCGTTGTGGTCGGTATCTTCGCCTTTTTCCGCAGCGGCAACGTTGATGAGCGCGCGAACCACGTCGTAGATATAACCGTTAAGGGTCGTATCCGCAACAGTAAGGTTGCCCGCGCCGTCGTCGCTGACAGCATAGGGATCGGTGCTGAAATAACCGCCGCTGTAAGCAACGGTGAAAGCGTTGACGAGCGCTTCCCACTCATCCGCCGTAGCCGCCGCTTTTGAGGAAGCGGTGAGGTTGGGCAGAGCGATGGTAAAGCAGCTTAACGCCATCAGTACCGAGAGAAACAAACTGAGTATCTTGGTAGGTACTCCTCTCTTTGTTTCCATAAAAACACTCCTTCTCTAATGCTTTTTTTGGAAAGAATAATACAAATACCTTTAAGCCCTCCAAATGGGGGCACTACGGGTATACTATATCATCATCATTATATATCATCCTTCCTTTTACTGTCAACAACACTTTTTTGCGTATAATCACCAAATATTTATTTACTTAATATACAAATTAGACAAGGAATGTTTGCATATTGTTTTTCTTCCGTCTTTTTTATTAACTTTTTGTTAACAAAAAGAATAGGAGTGCGAAAAAAATTTTCTCGCACTCTTCTTTTTATATAATTATATTTATATTCTAATTTATTTTAAGAATATAACCCGCCGTACCCTCCGTTACCGTACAGTCGAAAACGCTTTTCAGCCATTCAAGCTTATCGGACACTTCCCAGTCAACACGGTAACTGTATGGATCATACTTCGGGACGTACACGTATTCCGGCAGTTTTTCCGGATGCTCATCATAATATTGCAGCAGGCGGTCGTTTTCCGTCCAATCGACGTACCAGGACGAAAACGTCGCATATGGTTTGTCAAGATAAAGATACAGATAGGCAAACCGGTCAAATATCAGCACACTGCCGTCGGCATCGTTTCTGAAGCCGTCCAGATCATCGTGCATGGCGTTATATTTCGCGGCGACGGTTTTCGTTGTGCGGATCCCCGCATAGGCACCGCGTTCCAGCGGCGTATCGCACCTGCCTTTTGTGAAATCAGCACTAAACATACACTCTATCGTATTAAAGTCAAGCCGGCAAACGTCAAACAGTGCCTCGTTGCCGACGACCGCAGCAAGGCAAAGGACGATCGCGGCCGCCGACAGCTTCTGTAAAACAGTCTTTTTCGTTCCCTCTTTCTTTGCTTCCCGCACGTCATGGATACTCTCCGAAGCAAGCTCAGACAGGCAGATGAAGGACGCGGCTGCGGATATCATACCGCACACACCGAGTATGACCGCCGACGAGATATCCAGAAGAACGGAAAGCACCGCACCTGCACACCATAAATTCCGTAGGCGGACGTCGCGTTTTTCGAGCATGAAATACGCCGCGGGACCACAGAGATAAAGCGGTATCCCGGCAAAAAGGATATAGTAATCATAGTGTTTCATTCTGACCGCAAAACACGCCGCGTGAACGAAAGCGAAGATCAGACAAACGGCAAGTCCCGCCGCGATAAACGGCCGGACGATACCTCTGTACTTACGCAGCAGCAGAGAAGCGGCGGTCAGCACCGCGATCAGGACGGCGGGGAATCCGCCGTAAAGCTCAAGAGCACGTTTCGCGACTTTCAGAGTCATGACGTTGCCGCCCTCGGCAAAGTTATATTCCACGCCGCTGAAAAGATGCGGGATCGCCTTTAAGGTCGTAAGCGGATCGCTGCCGCGGAAAAGGAAGACAAGGAATGCCCCCGCGCAGATCAGAACACCGAGGGTGATGAATGCGTGGCAGCGGATATCCATAAACCGCTCACAGCTTTCAAAAAGCGGCTTTTTCTTTTTCAGCGCCGCTTGGATCCACACGAGCAAAGTATAGAGGAAGAAAGCAAGAGCAAGCAGCGGTTCGGCAAGCACGGAAAGTGCCGTCAGGATACCGAGCAGAACGCACATAAAGGGGTTCAGCTTATCGGAAAAACATAAAACCGTGCACACAATGACCGCCGGCCAAAGACAGAGCGTATAGTAATTCAGCGTCAGCACCATGATGGGCACGTATGCGCCGAAAATCGCCCACGCCGCGGCGCCTTTCCACCCGAATTTGCGAAAAAACGGATAAATGACCGCGAGCGTCAACGCCTGAAAAGCGACGTAGAGATAACGCAGAAAAAGAATAACGCCTTCAAGAGAACCGTTATATTCATAATACAGTTTCACGGGAAGGTACTGCATGAAAGACGAAAACTGTGAAACGTGCCAATCGTCGACGATCAGTCTGTCTCCCTGCAGCAAACGGTGCGGGATCGTAACGTAAAAGGATTCATCCGGCACGCCGATGCCCGTACGGACCATATATAAAAAGCCGCCGATCACACAGCAGAACAAGACCGCCGCGAAAAGGTCATACAAAGGAAGACGCCGTTTCTTTGCAAGCGGCGCGGCAGACGTATCAGACTCCGTCATCGTACTTCCCTCCTCGATCAATAAAACATGGGCAGGTCTCTGCCTGCGATCAGCATCACGGTGATATACACCGCGGCGCACAAAATACACACGCATTTCCCGCGCAGCGCGCCTCCGTCTTTACGGGGCGGCAAAAGCTCTCTTACGGTTTTGTCTCCTCGCAGATATATCGCGAACAGCAGCGCGAACTGACAGGTGAGCACTGCGGACATCCAGCGCAGGATATCGGTGGAAATAAACAGTTCCGGGAACAGTGCAAGCTGTATGCACGCAAAAGCTATATACGGCAGTTTGCGGCTTCCCCGCTGTCTGGAAGCGCATACCATCCATAAAACTATGAAGGCGATCAGCAGGGGCAGAACAAGGGGAAAATATTTATAATACAGCGCAACGTTTGTACGGTTCAATCGGTCGATCCGCAGATAATCCACAAAATCCGTTTTGCTGTCATAATGATAGACTCCCTTATGATAGCCGAAAATATAGTAGTCAAAGTAAATGCGGAAAATAGGACAACCGTCGAATATTTGTTCAAGTCCGCGGCGTGTCCACAGCGGCACGTCGAAACGGGACACCATCCGATCGCAGAATTCGTCCGCCGTGCATTTCAGATGATCCTTCGCCATGAATACGAACCAGTAAAACGAGCCGCAGCCGGCGGCCGCCGTAACGAATAAACCCGCCGTGCTCCGTATGCGCCTGCTCTTTTTTTCGGAGAGGAACATATCGTAAACGAACAGTGCGGCAACGGCGGGGAAAAAGCTGAAAAGATAGTGATAATGCACCGTCATTCCGAGCACCGATAAAACGGGAGCCGCGATATAAAACACGGGTGTACCGTAGGTACAAAGCGTAATTATGAATATTATCAGAGTATATACATCCAGCGTGCCGAGGAATTTATAATTCGACTGCACTACGATCGGATCAAGCATGAGCACAACGGCCAGCAGGACCGGAAGGAAGGAACGCTCTCTGAGACCTTTGCGGAGCACCGCGCCGATGATCACGGCGAAGAGCAGGAGCGACACGAGCACGGCGGCGCACGCGATCACATTCATCTGTTTGATCGTGACCGTATCGCAAAACAGCGAGATCACAGCCCCTACGATGACGCGCGAAACAAAACCCGCCGAAAAATCGCAGAGGGAAAGCTGATAAAAGGTGAACTGCATATCGGTATCGAAGCCGAACGCGTTATAACCGCCGATCAATGCGGTCAGAAAGCAACCGAGAAACGCGATCACGATCAGAACGGGGAGCGCGAATTTTTTTGACGCGAAACGCGACAGAGCCTCCTCTGCTTTTTCATACCGCGATCCGACTTTTTCAAACGTGCTTTTCACACGTGCTTCCGCGGCGGAAAAGGCGTTTGCCGCGTTTTTCTTCCGGACATCGGCTTCGGTTTTCCGTCTCGTTTTTCTGGCATTGCGAAGCTGCGCGTCGAGCCGTTTCAGCTCTTCACGCTCGATACGTTCTTTTTCCGCCTGCTTTTCGCGTTTCTTCGCTTCACGCTCCGATGCAAGACGTTCTTTTTTTTCTCTTTCCGCATCGGAAAACTCCCGTGCCAATACTTACACCTCTTTATTGCTTATTCCATTGCGCATACAGGATCGTCTCCGGGGCGGACAGCGTGATCTCATCCCCCGGCAGATAGCTTTTACCGCTGCCGTCCGGTTCTGTATTCCAGCTCAGGAATTCCACCCCGTCGGGCAGCGTATAGGTGGCCTGCTCGATCCCGTAAACGTCCTTAACGACAACGCAGTCACCGACCGTATTGATATTTTCATTAAACGCAAAACCGTAAACACCCTGGAAATCATAAAACAGATACGCTGCGTCTTCCGAAAATCCTTTTTCCATATAAGGGAAGCGCAGATCCGCAAAATCCGTCAGCTGTTTTGTCCTGTTCAGGAAGATCTGCGTCCATTCCTCCGCGGTGGTCAGGAACCTGGTGTTCCATCTGTAATGATCCGCCGCTGCGGAATACTTCAGCTCCTCCGCCAGCAGACCGATCCGTTCCGCCAGACTTTCCGGGGCAAAAACGGCCTTACAGTCCTTCCACTGCTTCCTTACTTCCTCACGGAAATCGGCATGGCGGATCGCCAGATTGTAAACGGACCCCAACATCGTATAACGGTTTACCGGCATGATATGCGTACACCATTTCGAGTATTCAAACAGCGGCTTGTTCATATAGTTATATTCCGGCCGCATCGACGCGTCGAAATCCCACGCGGGCCCCGCCGTAAGTTTTCCGCCGGCGTCCTTATAGAAATAGCAGCTCGAGAAGCAGGCGTCCGCATTCATGAGATACTCCTGCAGCACATACATTTTCGCCAAAGCGGGAACGTCGTAATACTCACTGTAATGTTTGCCGAGAGCGTTGTAACCGTCGGCGGACCGAAGAGCGTCTTCGGCCTCGCTGCAATACCGGCTGATATAGTCGATCTCCGCTTTTGACGCAGGATCGGGAGATTTTACGGTCACATATTGGCCGCCCGCGGTGATGAAACCGTTGCGCTCTTCGGCATAATAATTTTCGCAGTCATATTCGATCAGATAACCACCCGACACGTCCCCCGGGACCGCCGGCATATCGCTCCAGCGTTTGTTGTCCCTTTCCGTGCTTCCGCTTTCCATACGTTCATAGGCGTCCGGATCGGCGCCGGGATCGGCTTCCTCATTCCGTTTATCAAGATCGGTGATATCCACCCTGTTTTTCCCGACCTCTATTTTTTCGCAGACAAGATAACTGCCGCGGTAATCTCCGTTGATATACAGATCGGCGGGACGGCAGTCCACCGCGCCGGGGATCCCGATATCGCGCGCAAGCTCCAGCGCGAGCGCATTCCGCAGCAGTGTTTCGTCAAAGGCGTTCGCGATAAGGCACCATTTTTTTGCGGCTTCCATACCGAACGGTGAAAGTTTATCGGCGAACTTGATATTATACGGACGTTTTTCTCCCGTCCACGTGGCGTTGCCTCTGCCTTTTATATACGACAGTTCGCTCTTTCCGGTCACCATGCCGTTTTCGTACAAAACGGCGCTTCCGCTTTCTTTATATTCCTTGTCCGCGTGCACGGCGTCAAGGCCGCCCGACTCGGTGCAGATAAATAAAGCACCCGTATTTCCGGATACAATGACATTCAGGCTGAAATCCTCCCCGTCGATCCGGACATCGTACGTACCGGAGAAAAACCGGAAGTCTTCCGCGCCGTTTTTCGACATGTCCCGTCCGTTGACGGATACGTTCCGGCCTCCCTGCGCCCATATCCGCACGGCATTCTCATCCGACGCAGAGGGCAAAAACAGATAGTACTCTCCGTTTGCGTTTTTTGTCCATCGGATCGAGGTTTCCTGAGCATTTTCTTCGCCGCCTACGGTTACGTACAGGGTCGGCTCACTCTCTTTTTCCATCCCGCATGAACACAGGAACAAAAGGCACAGAGCACCAAGCAATAAAGCCGCGGCAATACCGTTGTTTTTTTTCATTCCTTTTCACGTCCTTGTTCAAAAGTTTACAGGCAGGTCGACACCGAGCCAGAGCACGTATCCGATATACACGATGCCGAGCGCCGCCAGCAGGATCCTGACGTTCCGGCGCTTCAGCAGCCCGCTTTGCAGTGTCTCCGACAGCGCCCTATCGTTTTGCGTGAACAGAGCGAAAAGCAGAGCGTACTGGGTAATGATACCCGCGGAAACCCAGCGCCACACGTCCGTCGATGAAAAACAGCCGATCGGCACCATGATGAACGTACCGATAAACACGATATACGGAAGTTTTTTCGCGCCCCTGACCTTTCGCATACACGATATCCACAGCAGCGCGAAAACGATCGCAACAGGCAAAAAAGCGATCAGATACCGCACGTAAACGGAAGGAGCAATATGTTCGATCTCCTCCCGGATCGAGCCGAAAAAGTCACCGAACGTCGTATACTCCTCTCTGAGGCGGTCTTTTCTGAAAATATAGTATTCGATGCCCCTGTAGTAGAACGGATAGTCACCGAACACTCTGTAACAGTGTATGTTTTCCATCGCCGTGAGCTCGTATTTTTCCGTCATGTGCGCCGCGAATTCCTCCGACGTCATAAGCAGATGATCGCCCGCCATAAACACAAAATACACGAAAGATGCGATCGTGCTGACACAGCCGGCGGCAAAACCGGTCCCGGACAAGATCCTGTCCGCTTTTTTTTCTTTTATCAGCATCCCGTAAAACATGATCGCAAGCATCGGCGGCATAAAAGAAAATACAAATCCGGGATGTAAAAGGATCGCCAGAAAGCACAGCCCGGGAACGATCAGTTTGCCGACTTTCGTATCGCAGAAAAACAGCCAGACAAGGAAAAGAATGAGCTCGTAAGTGTCAAAGTATCCCTTTGCCATGATATTTTCCTGAGAAACCAGCGGATTCATCAAAAAGACCGCCGCAAGCGCCGTGACCGCAAATTCCCGTTTCGCGAGACTTTTCCGCAGAACCGCTCCGGTAACGACCGCCTGCAGGACGAAAGACAGCAGCGTAGCTATACCTGCCACCGTATAGATCAGATTCGGCGTTATGGTATCACAGAACAGATCCAATACCGCGCCGATCAGAAGTCTGGTTTCAAATCCGACGCTGAAATCGGTCAGATAAAAGACCGTAATAAGCTCAAAGCGTTCTTTTGCTATACTGAAAACGTTATAACCGCCGAGCAAAGACGTCAGCCAAAAGCAAAGGAACGAAAAAACGATAAACACCGTGACCGAATATTTACGGGAAGCGAAACGACAAAGGGAATCCGTCATGCGCCGCATTGTCTCCGATGCGTTTTGTATACCCGTCCGGATACGATCGCCGCTCTTTTCCGTACAATTCTCCTGTCTCATCCGATCACCTTCTCACCAATTGAAATGAATCATATAAATCCGATTTTAAGATTATCATAAAACAAAACCGCTGTCAAGGAAAGGGGGGGGGCATGTGTCCGCAGAAGGCTCCTTTTTTGCGTTATTGCCGTCGGCTGACGTTATTTTGTATTGCAATGAAGCGAAAAAATTGATATAATTTTATATATTGACTCATATTCTCCTGAACAGCTCTTTTTGATACGAAAACCACGGCTGCAGCCGCATTCCGGAGCATATCCGGCAGGGAGGCATTCGATGAAAGTACTGCTGATCAATCCCTACACACAATTCAATTATAAAGCTCCTTTTGTTCCCATCGGTCTTTTATCCATAGCCTCCTATCTCAGGAACTTCGGGCATGAGATATTGTTTTACAATCGCTGCTTTGATAAGACTTCCGTAAAAAAGATACTTTCGGATTTCCAGCCGGACGTATGCGGCGTATCCATCGTCAGCGGGCGGAGCGTAAAAGACGGCATGAAGGTCTCGGCGGAATTAAAGAGTGCCGGCATACCGACGGTATGGGGCGGCAGCGTTCCCTCGGCGAATTACCGCGAGGCTCTTGCCTGCGGTCTGTGCGATATAGTAAGCATAGGTGAAGGCGAAATGACATGGAAAGAGCTTCTTGACGTTTTGTCACGCAAAGAAGATCTCGCGGCTGTCAAAGGAATCGCCTATAAAGATAAAGACGGCGGCATAAAAGCGACCGAGCCCCGTAAGCCGGCCGATCTTGCCGAGCTGCCGTGCATAGACTGGTCACTGGACGATCCCGGGAAATATATGCATCCTTATCTGATGTGCAGAAAAATGATGTACGTATATTCCGGCAAGGGTTGTCCGGGAAATTGCACCTTCTGCTCCAATCCTGTCCTGCACGCGCACACCTTCAGGAGAAGACCGGATGACGCGGTTCTCGACGAGGTGGAATATCTGATAAAAAACCACGGCTTGGACGGTGTGTATTTCAGCGATGAGTGCTGGTATACAAGAGAAGACGACATCTACCGTTTCTGCGGCAGAGTCCGCGAACGGAAGCTGACCTTCTTCTGGGGCTGCGAAATGCGTGCCGGGATACTCGGACCGGAAGTGCTGAAAGCCATGTACGACTGCGGATGCCGCTGGCTTTTTTTCGGCATGGAAAGCGGCTCGCCGGAAATGCTGAAAAAAATAAAGAAAAACATTACCGTGGAACAGATCAAAGAAAGCGTGCGTTATTGTAAGGACATCGGCATATTGCCGATCGTATCGTTCATCTTAGGATACCCGGATGAAACGCCCGAACAGCTCGCCGCCACGGTAGATCTTATATCCGGACTCGATGCCGGTGTAAACGCCGTCAACATCTTCACCCCGGTCATCCAATCCGAACTATTCAACGAGCTTGTCGCCGCGGGAAAATATAAAGCGCCGTCCTCTTTTGAGGAATTGAGCAGGATCCTCGTTGCCGAAAGATCCGATTACAGATGCGATACAGTTCCCTACAGGGATCTCAAGGTGATCAAAGCGTATTTTTTATGGAAAAGCTTTACGAAGAAGGAATCGACAAAAGAAGCGCGCAGCTTCGCCGTTGCGATGAATTCGATCAAAGATGCTCTGCATAATCTGACGAGCCTCGGTCTTAAGGGATTCTTTACGGGACTCGTGATCATCGTCAAAGAATTTGCAGACGTTTTTTTCTACGCTTTTTTCTTTCCGCGAACAAGGAAAAAGTACGGACTGACTCATCAGGAT
>JAZLHN010000239.1:0-8174 GCA_045616815.1 Acutalibacteraceae bacterium | reverse complement strand
CCACGCATATCCGGGTGAATGCCGACGGCTGCGGACTCCAGAAGGATTCCATCGTGCTTTTGGAGCAGGTGCGGACGATCGACAAGCAGCGTCTGCGCGAGCACATGGGTTCGCTCGACAACGGCGAAATGGACAGAGTGAACGAGGCGCTGTCGGTAAGCTTCGGTCTGTAAATCGGTATTTACAAATCCGTCTGGATAAGGTAAAATAAGAAACAAATTACCATGATTCCGGGGAGAAAAACAGTGATAAAGGATTGTATCCGCATGTTCGCTTCGGCGTTCTGCGCCGAAAAAAGACTGAAGATCAAAGTAACGCCGGACGACGACGCCGTCGACGCCGCGCGTTTCATCTCTCTGCTTTCCGGCAGATGCGAGATCGGGGAATATCAGGGCGCGGCGCTCATCAAACCGCTGAAAAAACGCCCAGCCTCCTCGTGCGCCGTTATGGTGCCGCACGCCGGACGGGAACTTTTTATGCTCATCGCCGGTATCGCCGCGCAGATGAATATCGCCGTGCGTTTCGATCATATCGAGGGCGATGTTACGGACGAAGATCTGAAGCATTTAGCCGACGTTACGCAGGGACAGCTCTGCTACGGCAGAAAAGACGGCGCGGTATATATCAATTCGATGCTGTACGACGAGAATCCGTTGTTTGAGATCTGCCGCGAGTCGGCGTTTACAGCGGGGCTCTGCCTCGGCGCCGTGCTTGCGCGCGTTTCCACGCTCGTCTGCGTGCCCTTGGGCGAAGAGGACGAGCTGCTGCGTTTTACGCTGGAGGTCCTTGCCGAAAACGGCGTTGCTTTGGAAACAGATGCCAAAACGGGCGAAACGATCATAAAAACGATGCTGTATACGCGGCTTCCCGAAAAAAAGCCGGCGGATAAAAAGAAAAAAGCTCCGGAGACCGAAACATGACCCTTATCATCGCCGAAAAACCGAGTCTCGCGAGGAATATCGTGGCGGGCATCGGGGACATAAAAAAATTCAACGGCTTTTACGAGGGTAAGGGCTATATCGTCACGTGGGCGTTCGGCCACCTCTTTTCTCTCTGCGATATCGAGGATTATCTCGACCGCGCCCCCGGTGAGCGGTGGAATATGGAGACCATCCCGTATTTTCCGTCCGAATTCCGCTTCAAGCTGAAAACGGGTGCCGATAAAAAGACCGATCCGGGCGTGGAAAAGCAGTTCGGCATCATTAAGATGTTAGCTTCCCGCGGTGACGTGGATAAGGTGGTGAACGCGGGGGACGCCGACCGGGAGGGCGAGATCATCGTGCGCCTTTGCCTGCAGAACGCTCTGCCGAACGACGGCAGCGTGAGCGGTGAAAAGACCTTCCTGCGTCTCTGGCTGCCCGATCAGACGCCCGAGACCATTTCGGCGGCGCTCGCCGAGCTGAAACCGGAATCCGATTACGACAATCTTGCCTGCGAGGGCTATGCCCGAACCTTCATCGACTGGCTGTACGGCGTGAATCTCACCCGCTTCGCAACGCTCAAAACGGGGATGCTCCTGCGTGTGGGCAGAGTCATCGTGCCCATCGTAAAGGCGATCTACGATAGAGATATGTCGATCCGCAATTTCGTCCCGGACGTCTATTACGCGCTCGTGAGCAAAGCGGAGACCAACGGCACGGAAATAGAACTCGTATCGAAATATAAATTCACAAAGGAAGAAGCGGGCAAGGCGCAGCGCGCCTGCGACAAGCTGAACGCGCAGACGGCGGTGGTGAAGTCCCGCACCTCGCGCAAAGTGAAAATGGAGCCCGGAAAGCTGTATTCGCTTTGCAAGCTCCAGAATTATCTCGGAAAAAAATATAAAATGCCGATGGAGCAGTCGCTTTCCATCGTGCAGAAGCTTTATGAAGAGGGCTATCTTACCTATCCGCGAACGAATTCCGAATATCTCGCCACCACCGAAAAGGACAAGATCAAAAAGATCGTGGGCATCGTTTCGGAATTCGGCTATCCCGTAAAATTTTCCGATAAGAAGACCATCTTCGACGATTCAAAAATAGAGTCCCATTCCGCGCTCACGCCGACCTATAAGATACCGAAGCCCGATCAGCTGAGCGAGGATGAAAGGAAAGTCTACACCGCCGTATTGCGCCGCTTCGTGGCGGTCTTCTGCGCGGAGGAGTGCGTGGCGCAGAAAACCGAGATCGTGATCGGTGTGGGCGAATGCGAAGACTATACGCTCAAAGGCACCGTGATCGTCGAGCCCGGCTGGACGAAATACGACGACGCTTCCCATTCGACGAAGCTGCTGCCCGATATCAAAAAGGGCGATGTCGTGAATATCGACTTTAAGCCCGTGGAAAAAGAAACGTCCCCGCCCAAGCATTACACGATCGAAACGCTCAATAATTATCTGAAAAACCCGTTCCGCGAGGAAAAGGCGGCGGCGTCCGATAAGCCGGAGGACGATACCGAGGATTACAAGGCGATGTTCGAGGGGCTGGAATTAGGCACGGAAGCGACCCGTACCGGCATCATCGGCAACGCCATCAAGAGCAATTACATAGAGCTCAAAAAGGACGTATACCGCATCCTGCCGGACGGCGAGTATCTCATCGAGACCCTCAGCGATATGAAGATCTCCATGGATAAGTATAAAACCAGCTATATGGGGCAGGTGCTCAAATGCGTGTTCCGCGGAGAAATGACCGTGGATGAGAGCCTCGAGGTCGCCGAAAACGAGATCATGGAGGTGTTTTCCTCTCCCGTGAACGACAGCCGTTCTCCCGAATACAACGGCTTTTTCGGCGAGGTGATAGGAAAATGCCCGTCGTGCGGCGGCGAGGTCGTGCGCGGACGCTACGGCTTCGGCTGTAAGAATTATAAAGAGGGATGTAAATTCCGTATCGGCGGGAATATCTGCCGCCGTGTCATCACCGTGAAGGACGCGCAGGCGCTCCTCACCGACGGAAAGACCGAAAAGCTGACGGGTTTTATCTCCAAAAAGACCGGAAAGCCCTTCGATGCCGTATTGAAGCTCGACGAAGAGAAAAAAGCGGTGTTTGATTTTTAAATTCAGAGGTCGGAAATCGGAGATCGGAAACGGTTTCCGATTTTTTTGTAACGATAAATTGCAGCTCAGCGCGGAGGCTGTCGCGGGAGCACGTAGGGTTCGCCGCCCTCGGCGAACCGCATGGGGGCGTGCGGAGCACCACGAAATATAAGTAACTTATGTTTCGTTTCGTTGTTAATAAACCGTGCAATTACAACATTTATCCGCATTCATCAAATTTGTTTATTTTGTTGCCCTCCGGGCGTTCCTTTGCGGGCACGCGCTACGCGGTGACTTGTTCGTTTTTTTGCTTCAAACATAAAATTACCGCTCGATTTCAGACAAAAAAAGCACGCTGAAAACTGCGTGCCTCATTGCTTATTTTACAAAATTTCCGTTTTGAATTAAATTTCCCCTTGACCGAACGCGTTTCTTATCAGATGAAAATCCGCGTTGTATAAGTCGTAGAGTATGACCTCCATGATGTCGAATTCTACGGCTTTGTATTTTTCTTCCGACGTTTTGAGAAAGGCTTTCGCGTTGATGATGAGACGGCGTTTTTTCTCCTCGTCCACCGCTTCCGCGGGTGCGAAAAAAGCGCCGGGCGAGCGCGTCTTCACTTCGATGAAGCAAAGAGTTTTCCGCTTATCCAGCGCAACGATATCGGTTTCTCCGGGACTCGTGAGAAAGTTCGCGTCCACGATGGTGAAGCCGTCTTGACGGAGCTTTCTTGCCGCGAGCTGTTCGCCGCGGAGTCCCGTTTTCATGCTTTCCGAAAGAGCCATGAGAGCACCTTATTTCTCGTTCAGATTTTTGAGGAATGAAAGTCTGTGTACGGGGGAGATCCCGTATTTTTTTATCATTTCATAGTGGAGCGCGGTGGGGTAGCCCTTGTGCTTCGCGAACTGGTATTCGGGATACTGCTTATCGAGTTCGAGGAGATATCTGTCCCTGCTCACCTTGGCGAGCACGGACGCCGCCGCGATGGAAATGCACTTCGCGTCGCCCTTTACGATCGTTTCCTCGGGAATGCCCGTTTTCGGCTTGCGGTTGCCGTCCACGAGCGCTAAATCGGGCGTGACGCCGAGCGCTTCCACTGCGCGTTTCATCGCAAGAAACGTCGCGTTCAATATGTTTATTTCGTCGATCTCTTTTTCACTCGCGCTGCCTATGCCGTAGGCGACCGCTTTTTCCTTTATGATATCGAAAAGGAGGTCTCGTTTTTTCTCCGTCAGCTTTTTGGAGTCGTTGAGTCCGATATCCTCTAAGCCGTCCGGCAGAATGACCGCGGCGGCGAACACGGGACCCGCTAAAGGACCTCTGCCCGCCTCGTCGATACCGCACACAACGGAATAGCCTTTGGCTTTGAATCCATTTTCAAATTCGTAGGTCATAGAATATCGTCAACCTTTTCAAAGCTTATTCTGCCGAGCTTGCCGCCCCTCAGTTCATCGAAAAGCATGATGGCGGCGCGTTCGGTGTTCACTTCGCCGCCGGAAACGAGCATACCGCGTTTTCTTCCGATGGCTTCGAGAAGCTCATACGGCTCCATGGCTTCAAAGCCCGTCACCTTGTAGCGTTCCGTTAAACGGTCGGGATAGTCGCGCGCTAAAATCTGCAGAAGTCGCATCGACAGCGTTTCGATATCAAGGATATCGTCCTTGATACCGCCGGTGAAAGCGAGTTTGTTTCCTACGTCCGGATCGTCGAATTTCGGCCACAGTACGCCGGGGGTATCGAGAAGCTCGAGCCCCGAGCCGATGACGTACCATTTGTTGTGCCGGGTCACGCCCGCGCGGTCTTCGGTCTTTGCCTTGCCGTTGCCCGCCATGCGGTTGATGAACGAGGATTTTCCCGTGTTCGGGATGCCCACCACCATGATACGCAGGGGCTTGCCCGCCATGCCCTTTTCGGCGTTGCTCTTTATCTTATCTTTGAGCACTTTATTGATGAGCGGACGGTAATCGTTCAGGCCTTTGCCCGAACGGCAGTCCACCGCGAGCGCGGGAATATTCTGCGAACGATAAAAAGAAAGCCACTCCGCGGTGGTTTTCTCGTCTGCAAGATCGCATTTGTTCAGAAGGATTATTTTCGGTTTGTTTTCTATCAGTTCGTTCAGTTCGGGATTTGTGCTCGAGATCGGGATGCGCGCGTCGCGCAATTCCGTCACCGCGTCCACGAGCGGCAGGCTTTCCCTGATCTGCCGTCTGGTTTTCGCCATGTGTCCGGGAAACCACTGAACGTTTTCGGTCTGTATTTCCGCCATTGTTTTTTACTCCGGATGCTTATTTATCGAAATTGTAATAGATATCGTGGTTTTTACCGAGTCTGAACTGCGCCTTGCCGAGCAGATGCTCCGTTTCGGCGAAGCCGATCTCTTCGTAGCGCGAATCCCACGATACGATGCGGTTATCCCCCATGAGCATCACGCAGCCTTCCGGCACGGTAACGGGGTAGGTGCGATTTCCGCGGCGGGTGCCGTCCTTGCGGGTGAATCCCTCGTCGTTTATTTTTTCACCGTTGACGTACACGTTATCGTTTTCGTCGATATCCACAACGTCCCCCGCTACGGCGATGACTCTTTTTACGAGCGAGCCTCTTGCCGCCGTTTTCTTGGCGGAGATCACGATATCGCCGTACTGCGGTTCCGTATAATAATGCGTGACTACCAGCCAGTCGCCGGTCTTCAGGGTGTCGAGCATCGAATCGCCGTCCACTCCGACCAGACGGAAGCAGAACGTGAATACGACCGCGATGATCATAATGGAGGTGATCACGACGGAGATCGTTTCATATAAACCGGCGCGCACGCCGCTGCTTTCGGTTTTTTCGGGTTTATTCTCGTTTGCCATAGTGTCTGCTCCTATTTTATGTTGAACTTTCCTAAGGGGGATATCCTGCCGATCGCCTTGCCGCTCACGTCGCCGAGGTCGATGAAGCCGACGTCGGAAAAGCGCGAATCACGGGAATCGTTCCGGTTGTCGCCGAGAACGAAAACGCAGTTTTCGGGCACCGTGACGGGAAATTCCACGTCACCCTTGTGCGTGATGGGGGCGGTAACGCGGTATGTTTCGGTGATGACACGACCGTTCACGGTGATGAGGTGCGTTTCGAAGTCGATGTTGATCTCGTCGCCGCCGAGCGCCACCACGCGCTTGATGAGCGGTTTGCCCTGATCGGCATCGCGGTTTATCACTATTATATCACCGTAGTCCGGTGTATACAAGAAGTTTGAAAGGATTATTTTGTCGCCGTTGCTGAGCCCCGGATTCATCGAATTTCCGTCCACGGTCACGGTGCGGAAGATAAAAGTGAACAACACGAAAACGCACATTACGCATATGAGCAACGTGCTGACCGCGGAATATAGAACGGAAAAAGCGGAACGTGTTTTTTTCATAGCCTTGAATAAGAAAAAGAGGAACACAGTTTTCCCGTGTTCCTCATGAAAGCCTTGTGATTACTTAAGAGCCTCTTTAACCTTGGCAGCCTTACCGACTCTGCCTCTGAGGTAATAGAGCTTAGCTCTGCGAACGCGGCCTTTTCTTACGATGGTAACGTTTGCAACGTTGGGGGAGTGGATGGGGAATACTCTTTCCACGCCTACGCCGTAGGAAAGTCTGCGTACGGTAAACGTCTCGGCTACGCCGCTGCCTTTACGGGCGATAACGGTGCCTTCAAATGCCTGGATTCTTTCTTTGTCACCCTCGCGGATCTTTACGGATACGTTTACGGTATCACCGATCTCAACTACGGGGAGCTCAGCCTTCATGCTGTCCTGAGCGATGAGTTTCAATGCGTCCATTTTATAGACCTCCGAATTATTTTGTCAGACGTTCATTCACCGAAATTGAAGGCCAGAGGACCGTCCGCTTTAGTATTGCGTACTAATCGCAGTGAGGGGAGTTTGCCACACTCACACGAACGCTAAAGTATGATATCACATACGAAACCGAAATGCAAGCGTTATTTTTGCTTTTTTGAAAATATTTTTCGGACAAACGTTATATTTCCCGGCCGGCTATGATTGCGTGGTGTGTCTTTACCCGCAGCTCCATGCCGTATTTTTCCGTATCACCTTCCGGCGGAACGATCAAAAAGCGGTCACACAGGGAAATCAGCTTCCTGAAGGCGTCGAGCAGCCGTCCGGTGAAGGGAGCGTACGGAAGAAAAAATACAAAGGAAGTATACCACTCGGTTTTATAAATATCAATATCCAGACCGTAAAGTCCGGAAATAAAGATCGCTTCCTTTTTTGCCTCCTCCGCTTTTTTCTCCCATGCCGGCTCCGGCTTGAACACCGTGCTGTCGGCAAATTTCCGGATCAGCTCATCCGGCTCCGTTCCGTGATGCGGAAAACATATTTCGACCGTATCGTAAGGTTCTCCGGAAAAACTCACGAGACCGTTTTCGCTTGAGTATAACGCGGGATAGCGTTTTGAATAAATAAGTTCTCGGGACATTGTTATAGCCTGCCTTTTTATTGACCAGTATAACGGACAATATTTTGTTCCATTTTAGCATAAACTATTTTTTGTTGCAACCAATATTGGTCAAAAAAGGTGATGTGAAATGGAACAAAAAATTCGGCGGGACAGAAATATGGGTGAGAACCTGAGGCGATTGCGTGCTGATAAAAATATATCGCAGGAAAAATTATGTGCAGAGCTTCAGCGGCGGGGCTGTGATATCGGCAGAACGACATACGCGAAATATGAAGCGGGTGAATTGAATATCCGCATCAGTGTATTGATCGAATTGAAGAAATTTTACGGATGTGCTTATGATGAATTCTTTGACGGGTTGGAATGAAAATGAAATTATTGTATAAAGCATATGCATAACGCGATACAAACTAACACAACGCCTTCCCTTTTAGGGAAGGGGGACCATGCGAGAGCATGGTGGATAGGTTCCGTAATTGCCGCCGTGATTTGATTGCAAACCGAGCAATGAACCTCTCCACCGACACAAGGTCGGTTCCCCTCCCCTAAAAGGGGAGGCGTTATGATTCATATGTTTCGTTTGCGATTTGCCTTGCATTTTTCATTCGGAACCTATCATTGCAATACTGATGTTATTATGTTAAAATAATTCCATGATTTTTTCGGAGATATACAGTATGAGCGAAATAATCATCATCGGCGGGGGAGCCCCGGGG
>JAZLHN010000238.1:0-4772 GCA_045616815.1 Acutalibacteraceae bacterium | reverse complement strand
AATATTTATACCCCGCCGATAAGGAAGCGTATTTTGCCGCGCACAGAAAATTCTACGAACGGCTCTTCCCCGCTATGGAAAAATACAACGTGAAGGTGCTGATCGAAAACCTTCCGCACCGGCACGACGGCGGCTGCTACTACTTCGGCAAAGGCGCGGAAATGGCGGAATTTTTAGACTACTGCGATCATCCGCTGCTCGGCGCGTGCTGGGACACGGGACACGGCAACATGGACGTCGTTTCTCCGTACGACGACCTCATGGCGCTCGGCGACAGACTGGAAGCGCTTCACGTGCAGGACAATTTCGGAGAGATCGACAATCACCTTGCCCCCTACATGGGCAATATGGACATCGACAGTCTCATGAACGCCCTGCTGGATGGCAGCTTCGAAAAACGCGGCTGCTATTTCACCTTTGAATGCGACTCCATCATTTCAAAGGACAACCGCAGACGCGATGAAAGATTCAAACAGGTGGCGAACACGCCGAACGTGGAATTGAAACGCGCCGCCGTTAGATTCATGTACGAGATCGGCAAAAGCATTCTGAGCGCGTATAATTGCTTCGAAGAATAAGAAAAAAAGATAAAAGAAACCGGGAAAGGCACGATCGCTTTTCCCGGTCATTTTATGTATGCTGTAAATTATTCGGCGTCGGCGGGAGCTTCTTCAGCAGCCTCTGCTTCCGCTTCGTTAGCCTTGGCGATGAGCTCGTCGATGGAAAGAACGGCGGGAGTATCGTCAACGACTTCTTCTTCCTTCTTGGTCTCAACGACTTTCTTCTCGGGAGCGGGAAGGAGCGCCTTGATGGAAAGGCTGATTCTCTTCTTCTCGAAGTCGATATCGGTGATCTTGACCTTAACTTCTTCGCCGATGGAGAGAACGTCCTGCGGCTTCTCGATGCGGTCGTAGGAGATCTGGGAAATGTGGATGAGACCTTCCATCTTGGGGAATATCTCAGCGAATGCGCCGAAGGTGGTGATCCTTACGATCTTGACCATGATCTCGGAATCAACGGGATAATCTCTCTTGAGGATCTCCCACGGATTGTCTTCGATCTTCTTGTAGCCGAGAGAGATCTTCTTCTTCTCGGGATCGAGAGCCTTAACGTAAACTTCCACAACGTCGCCGATGGAAACAACGTCGGACGGATGCTTGATGCGCTTCCAGGAAAGCTCGGTACGATGGATCATGCCGTCAACGCCTTCCGCAAGCTCAACGAATGCGCCGTAGTCGGTGAGGGACTTAACGGTACCGGTGTACTTCTGGCCTTCTTCTACCTGAGCCCAGAACTTTTCCTGATTTTCCTTGCGTACGGACTTGGACGCGTCACGGATGGAGCCTACGGCTCTTCTGCGATGCTTGTCAACGTCCACTACGGTGAACTTAACGGTCTTGTTGAGCATTTCCTCAAGTCTGCCGTCTCTCGGAACGGTGGAAAGAGAAGCGGGAATGAATACTCTCTGACCGTTTACATATACGATGAGACCCTTGCTGATAACTTCAACAACAGAACCTTCGAGAATCGTTCCTTCCTTATTTGCTTCAACGATAGCATCCCAATACTTAACGGCGTCGAAACGCTTCTTGGAAAGCATAATGGTACCTTCGGCATCATTAGTCTTCATGATGATGAGGTTGAGCTCGTCGCCTACCTTGAGCTCCTTGGCGGGATCTGCGGTGGGATCAGCCGAATATTCGTCGATCGGGATATAACCGGTCTGCTTTCTGCCGATGTCTACCTGGATCTCGTTGGGCGCGATGCGCATTACGGTACCTACGACCTTCTGGTCGTTGTTCATGCTGTTGAGGGATTCCTCAAGAGCCTGTTCAAAGGACATTTCCTCGGGTTCGGCAACAGCTTCTGCCTGTCCTGCGGTTTCAACTGTTGTGTTGTTTTCAAGAATCTCGGACATTGTTTTGACTACCTCCTTAATTATACCGTCCGGAGTGGACGCTCCGGCAGTAACTCCGACCGAAGACGCGGTGTTAAAATTTATTTCGGAACATTCCGATGCGTCTTCGATAAGATACGACTCACAGTTTTTCGAGCAGATGGAATGCAGCTTCTGCGTATTCGAGCTGTTTCTTCCGCCGATGACGATCATCATATCATTCTCCCGGGAGAGCTTTTCGGCTTCCTCCTGTCTGAGAGCAGTAGCATTGCATATTGTAGCAAATATTTTTAAGTTTGTACATAGCAAATTTGCATTTTTTTTGCATTTTTCAAATTCTTTTGCGTCAAAAGTGGTCTGTGAAACGAGCGAATACGACTTTTCATCGCTGAAAACGCCTTTTTCCGCCAGCGCGTTCAGCTCCTCCGCCGACGAAAAAACGTAGGCCTCCGTGAGCGCGTAGCTGCGGATCCCCTGCACCTCCGGATGCTCCGGGTCGCCCGCGATGAGAATAACGTCACCCGCCGCGCTCTGCTCGGCTACGATCTTATGGATCTTTTTGACGAAAGGACAGGTGACGTCTTTATACGGGACGCGTTTTTCGTCCAGCTCGTCCGTAACGCTTTTCGGCACGCCGTGAGTGCGGATGACGAGCGTATAACCGTCCTTCACGTCGGCGATATCCTCCGCCACGTACACGCCCCGCGCGTTCAGCGAAGCGATGAACGACGGATTGTGGATCAGCGGGCCGAGCGTACAGACCTTCTGTCCCTCGGCGATATATTTTTCAACTTCTTTTACCGCGCGATCGACGCCGAAGCAGAACCCCGCGGTGGAGGCAAGACGGATACTCATTTGCTTTTTCCTTTCGCCAGTTTCACGATGGCCGCTACCACCTCGTCGAGCGGCATATCGGAAGTGTCGAGCAGAACGCTGTCCTCGGCAGGTTTCAGAGGCGACACCTCGCGATGGGAATCCTGATAATCGCGCTGCACGATCTCTTCGAGCAGCACGCTGAAATCTACGGGCGTACCTTTGGCAAGCAGCTCGTCGAAACGGCGGCGAGCCCTGACCTCAGGCGAAGCGGTGAGGAAAATTTTCAGCGCGGCATCCGGTAAAATCACCGTGCCGATATCCCTGCCGTCCATGATGCAGTCGTTATTTTTCGCTAACGTGCGCTGCAGATCGGTGAGAAAATCGCGTACCTCCGGCATGGCGGACACGTTGGACGCCGCCATGGAAGCCTCGGGAAAACGAATTTCTTTGGAAACGTCCTCGCCGTTCAGGTAAACGTGCTGTTCGCCGTCCACGAAACCCAACGTTACCTCGATCTCTTTCAGCCGCGGCAGGACGTTTTCCTTCACCGCGGTATCGAGTCCTTTTCGGAGAACGCTCACGCCGATCGTACGGTAAAGTGCCCCCGTATCCACATAAATAAAGCCGAGTTCCTTCGCGGCAAGCTTCGCCGCCGTGCTCTTTCCCGCCCCCGCGGGACCGTCTATGGCTATATTGAACATAAAGATATCCTCCGTTACATATTATTTCCCGCTAAAGCGCCTGTGGAAAAGGCGATCTGCAGGTTGAAGCCCCCCGTATAGGCGTCCACGTCGATGACCTCGCCCGCAAAATACAGTCCCGCGCATTTTTTGGACTGCATGGTCTTCGGGTCGATCTCGTTCACCTTCACGCCGCCGGAGGTGATGATCGCCTCCTCGATGGGGCGCGTACCCTTGATGGTGCAGGTGAGATTTTTGAGAAGATAACCGAGATCCTTTCGCATATCGCGGGTGATCTTATTCACCTGCAGCGACGGGTCGATCCCCGAAAGCTGGATGATGACGGGGATGAGCTTGGACGGCAGCAGCTCGTGCAGGGCGTTGCCGAGCGCCTTGTTCGGCGCGGCGGCGAAATCGCGGATGAGCCGTTCGTCTAATTTCTCCTCGCTCAGAGCGGGCTTTAAGTCAATGATGAGCTCGTATTTTCCCGGAACGATATTGCCGAGATGCGCCGAAGCGCTCAATATCACGGGGCCGGACACGCCGAAATGCGTAAAGAGCATTTCCCCGAAATCGGAATAGACCTCTTTATATTTCTCTTTATCATATATGCTTACCGCGACGTTTTTGAGCGAGAGCCCCTGCGCTTTCATACACCATGTATCCACGGTTTCCAGCGGGATGAGCGAGGGCTTGGGCGTAACGATCGTATGCCCCGCGCTTTCGGCAAGCGTGTAGCCGTCGCCGGTGGAGCCCGTGAGCGGATAAGACTTTCCGCCCGTGGCGATCAGCACCTTTTCAGCCGCGTATTCTTTTCCGTTTTCGTCCTTCACGCCCGTGACCGCGCCGTCGGAGATCAGCAGCTCCGAAACGCGCACGTCGGTCTTTATCTTCGCGCCGTTGCTCTTCGCGAATTTCACGAGAGCGTCCACGATATCGACCGCCTTGTCCGACTCGGGGAAAACGCGATTTCCGCGCTCGATCTTCAGCTTCACGCCGAGCTCTTCAAAAAGATCCATCGTATCGTAGGGCATAAAACGGGAAAACGCCGAATACAGAAAACGGTTGTTCACCGGGATATTGTCCATCAGTTCGTTTATCAGCGTACAGGCGTTCGTTACGTTGCAGCGCCCCTTGCCCGTGATCATGACCTTGCGCGCCGGACGCGCATTGCGTTCGAGCACCGTTACGTTATTTCCGTTTTTCGCGGCAAAGCCCGCGGCGATCAGCCCCGCGGCTCCCCCGCCGATGATGATTATTTCGCTCATACTGTATATCTCCGAAAAAATGATGGAATTATTTTAACATAATAACATCAGTATTGCAATGATAGATTCCGAATGAAAAATGCAAGGCAAATCGCAAACGAAACATATGAA
>JAZLHN010000237.1:0-9905 GCA_045616815.1 Acutalibacteraceae bacterium | reverse complement strand
TCGGTTTTCAGGTCTTTATAAGCTCTGCATTTCAACGCCGTGAATTTCAGAACACAGTAATCGGGGTCGGTTTTGCCTCCCTTATAAAACATTGTGTCACCCGTGCGCCAGATTTCATCTTTGATGCTTTGGTCTGTCAGCACCTGCATCATTCCGACAAGCATGACACCCGTGTAGCTGAACCGCCCGCGCTTATAAAAATAAATGCACGCCTTTTCGTTCTCATTATACTGTGCGACTCTCATTGAAGAGGTGTTAGTTGTGAAATAAAAATCGCTGCCGTCAATTTTTCGCGGCGAAAGCATGGCCTTTGTGTTCGGAAAACCGTCACCGTCAACAGATGAAATCATGGCGGTTTTCTGCTCTTTGATAAATTCAAATGCCTGTTCCTTTGTCATTACAGTAGCAATAGATATAAGCGAATCTGCACTAAAACGCTCTTCTAATATATTATTAATTTTCTCATTCATATCGATTAACCTCTATATTCTGACTTATTACACAAATTCTGATTTGTCCGCATCCATAACGAGCATCGGATTTTGCCGTACAAAATCCATATCTGAAAAACATCCCTATCACACGCCAGCAAAGGGAAGCGGCCGTTTTTTTGTGATTGCGGTAAATTGCAGGTCAGCGCGGAGGCTGTCGCGGGAGCGCGCGAAACATTTCTAACACAACCCCTCCCCTTTTAGGGGAGGCGTGCCGCGCGTGAGCGTGGCGGTGAGGTTCCGTAAATGCCGCCGCGACAACGATTTTACGGAAAACCGAGCAATGAACCTCTCCACCGACACAAGGTCTATCCCCCTCCCTTAAGAGGGGAGGGGTTATGATTCATATGCCTCGTTTTTACTCTTCAAACAAAAATTTTCCGTCAAGTCAATTCGGTGATGATCTTGATGAAGAAAGCGGCGAGCACGCCGAGCATGATCGGACGCACGACCTTTGCGCCGCCCTTATCGAAGCATTTCGTTCCGAGATATGAGCCTACGAGGTTGAACGCTCCGGCGGCAAGTCCGAGTGGGAAGATGACCACGCCGTTGATAATATATACGACGAGCGAAGCGATATTGGTGGTCAGATTGATCGCTTTTGCCGCGCCGTTAGCTTCGGTGAGCTTCATGTGGGCGAGATTTGTGAACAACAGAATGAGGAACGTGCCCGTGCCGGGACCGTAGATGCCGTCGTAAAAGCCTACGACCAAAGAAACGGCGCAGGAGATCAGCACGGTCTTTTTTACGTCGAACGGCTCTTTTTCGTCGAATATCTTTTTACGGAAGATCAGAAACGCCGCCGTGACCGGAATGACGACGAGCATGATGAATTTGAAGACCCGTTCGTCGATGAGCAGGGCGCAGCGGGAGCCGAGCGAGGAGCCTGCGTAGGCAAACAGCACGGCGGGAAGCACCTGTTTGTACTTGATATACCCCTGCTTGCCGTACCTTACGGCGGAAACCGTCGCGCCGAAGGAGGCCGCTAACTTATTCGTGCCGAGGGCGTTGTGTACGGGAAGCCCCGCGATCATAAAGGCGGGCAGGGAAATGATGCCTCCGCCGCCGGCGATGGCATCGACGAAGCCCGCCAGAAATACCAGCGGGCAAACGATCAGAAACATGGAAAGCGTTAACTGCATGATAGATTTCCTTATCCGAGAGAATTGATGAAGTTGAAATAATCAACGTAGAATTCTCTCATATTGCCGGTCTTGAACAGACCGCCCTGAAGCGACATGTGGTCGCCGCTGTAAACGGGCATGTTGTTCCAAACGCCGGGAATAACGTTGTTTTCGTCAAAATCCTTCTGCGGTGCGCCGATGGGGGCACGGGCGGATACGGTGTTTACGAGACCGTCGTTTTCGAGCCACGTTTCGTCGATCACGAAGCCGCCTTCGGTCACGCCCGTAAGGCATCCCATTTCATTCGCGGAGGATACGAAAAGCGATTCCGTTTTCGAGGTGTCGGCGGTATAGGTGCCGTCTTCATTGCGGATGGTGGACGAGCAGGAATACGCGAAATAGTAAACGTTTTCAAGCGTGGAGATATTCTCGTTGATCGCCAAAGCGTTGTCGATGTGCATATCGTGGTCGGCGGTGTCCGCTTCGGGCGTGCCGTCGGCGTATCTGTCCGCCGCAAGGCCGTAGGCGGTGGTGCCGTTGGTGGGCGCGGCGAGCGTGGTGAGCGAATAGATCCAGTCCGCCTTGCCGCCGGTGAAGAGACCGGAGAGCTCGTTTTCGGGCGTCACGGCTCTTTCCGCTTCGCTGCCGTTCGCCATCAGTTCGGAAAGAAGTCTTACGGTAACGCCGCCGAAGGAGTGACCGAGCAGATTGATCTTATTTTCCGCGCTCCAGTCCTTCATGAGCGGGCTGCAGGAATAGTCCTTGCCGTAGCGGTCGTGCCCGCAGCGTTCGGAATGCTCCTTGCCGTAGTCCACCTTGGTGCCGGTAAGCTGTGCGTAAAGCTCGCAGGCTCTGTCCCACGCGCTTCCCTGGGGAGCAACGGACGCCGCCACGCAGTTGAAGCCTCTCGCGTTGAGATACTTCATCAGGCTGCCGCCGAACATGCCCCAGTAGGGCATAAGGTTGTTTACAAAATCGTAGCTGCCCCAGCCGGAAAGTCCGTGACAGAAAACGTAGGTGTAGTTGGTCTTCATGTTTTCTTCGTCAAGCGCCGTTTTCGGTACGTTCGCCATGGGCAGTAAAAACATGATGATGCTCATGAAAAAAGAAATAATCTTACTCATTTTCTCTTCCTCCGAAAAAATTATATTAAAATTATTTTGCGCTTTGTTAAGTGGACGATGTCGCCGCTGCCGCTGCCTGCGAAGCCTTTACAGCGTCGATGATGAGTACGGCGCAGAGTACGTTGATGACGTCCTCGCCGTTCGTGATGTCGATCTCATAGGTGTCGCCCCACGTCAGCCACTTGTGCGATATTTTCGCAACGGTCTGTTCGCCGCACGTGATCTGATACTCATGGTCAAGGAAATTTCCCTGAATGAGCCAGCCGAAGGCCTCCACTGTGTATTTCGCTTTCAAAAAAGTGATCTCTTTTACCACCTGTGCGATATCGATCCCGTCGCGGCTGATGAAATATCTGGCTTTGAAAGACCACAGTTTTTCGTGGATGAATGCGAGCTCTTTTTCCTGCAGATCGCTTACGTGCAGCTTTTTGCCGAGCGTGAAGACCTCGCCCTTTACGTGGTAGATTTCCTCGCCGAATTCATTGTACACGTTGAATTTATCGCCCCAGGAAAAGACCTTTTGTTTCAGATACAGCTTAGCCATGGCGTTTCTCCTTTAGTTGCCTTTTCTTACCGGAAGCCACCACGTAAAACCGAAGGAAAGACATTTGATGAGTGCTTCGAGCGGCTTCAACTCTTTTTCTTTGCCCGTTTTTCTGCCGATCACGAAATATTCCGTCAGATGGCACAAAAACAGCAAGACGAGCGGCAGCGGTTTTTTCTTTACCGCAGATACCGCCGAAACGGCGTATAAGACGGCACAGAGCGGCTGCCCGATTTTTTTGACAAGTTCCGTTATTTTCATCGTGTTTTCCTCTCAGAACGTGATCGTTTCGGGAGCAGCGGTGAAGGAGGAAAACGTTGCGGTCGCGTTGGCAAAATAAAATACCTGCGTATTGCCGTCGTTTTCGTCGTACATGCCTCTCAACTGCGGATACGCGTCAAGCATGGATCTCTTCGCTTCGATCCTGTCGTCCTCGATGAGCTCGCCCGCGACACGCAGCCATATGCCGTCCTTGAACGCGCATATCTCCGCTTTATTGTTGGCGGCTATCTGTTTTGATACCGGCTTTTTCTTCCCGGTCTGGATGTAGAGCTTCCCCTCGAATATATGCGCCGTTCCGAACGGGCGAACTCTCGGCTGATCTCCTTCGACCGTCGCAAGATAATAGGTTCCTGCTTCCTTTAAGAAAGCACATACTTTTTCCATGCTGTCGCCTCCTATATATTTTTTTGATCTTATTATAGTATCAATTTTTGAATTTTTCAACATAAATTAATTGATATGTCCCACTTGAATCACCGTTATTTTTATTATATAATAAACAAAATATGCAAAAAAAACGGAAAGCGGGGATTATAAGCATGATCTGCACGAAGGAATACCGTCTGACTTATACCGAAAAGGCGAAAGAGCTTGTTGCGAAAATGACGTTTGAAGAAAAGGTACAGCTCATCGCCGGAAACTGCAAGGTGTACGAGAGCATGGGCATCGGCAGCTACAATTCCAAGCCCTACGGCGCGGGCGGGTGCGAACGCCTCGGCGTACCCGAAATGGAATTCTGCGACGGTCCGCGCGGCTGTGTATGCGGCAATTCCACCTGTTTCCCGGTCACGATGGCGCGCGGCGCGACCTTCGATCCGGAATTGGAGGAGCGTGTGGGTACGGCCATCGGCGAAGAGATACGCGCCCACGGCGGCAATTTCTACGGCGGTGTATGCGTGAATATGCCCTATAACCCCGGCGGCGGCAGAAGTCAGGAGACCTACGGCGAAGACAGCGTGCACATCGGCAAGATGGGCTCCGCGCTCGTAAAGGGCGTGCAGGGCGAAAACGTGATCGCCTGCGTGAAGCATTTCGCTTTCAACAGCATGGAAAATTCCCGCTTCTGGGTGAACGTGAACGCCGACAAGCGCACCGAAAGGGAAGTGTATCTTCCGCATTTCAAAAAGTGCATCGACGCGGGTGCCGCGGCGGTCATGAGCTCGTATAACCGCTACAACGGAAAGTTCAACGGCGCGAATCCCTATCTTCTCCGCGACGTGCTGAAGGGCGAATGGGATTTCGACGGCTTCGTCGTATCCGATTTCTTCTTCGGTCTGCATTCCACCTCCGGCGGCCTCAATGCCGGACTCGACGTGGAAATGAACATCCGCCGCAAATATAACGTCATAAGCGTCAAGCACGCGATAAAGAGCGGAAAAGCGACGATAGCGCAGTTAGATGAGGCGTGCGTGAGGATCACGCGTACTTTGCTCGCTTTTACCGAGGCGGAGGATAAAAAGACCTACGAAAAGTCGATGATCGCTTCCGAAGAGCATATCGCGCTTGCCCGTGAGGTCGCGGAAAAGTCGGTCACGCTCATCAAAAACAAAAACGATTTACTGCCTTTAGACAGTAAAAAAATAAAGAAGCTCGCTGTTGTAGGCGACCTCGCGAACGTGGAAAATATCGGCGACTACGGCTCGAGCCAGGTGCATCCTCCGTACGTGAAGACCTTTGTGCAGGCGCTCGAAGAGAACTATCCTGACGTGGACATGACCTTCATTCCCACGGCGATGGTGAACCTGAAAGCGGACGTCATAAAGAATGCGGACGCTGTCGTCTGCGTGGTCGGCATGCGCCATGGCGACGAGGGGGAATATATTTTCGTTATCGGCGGCGACCGCGACGATCTCGGCCTTAAAAAGCGCGAAGCCGAAATGCTCAAATTCGCGGGCTGGCTCAACAAGAATACCGTGGCCGTCGTGATGGGCGGCAACGTCATAAGGATGCACGAGTGGCAGAATGAGATCAATTCCATCCTCATGGCGTATTATCCCGGTATGGAGGGTGGTACCGCGCTGGCCGATATCCTCTTCGGAAAGGTGAATCCCTCCGGACATCTGCCTTTTGCCATTGCGGCGAAGGATGAGGATTATCCGGATGTGAACTGGCTCTCCCTCAAGCAGGACTACGGGTATTATAACGGCTATAAGAAACTCGCGCACGATAAAAAGACGCCCGATTATCCCTACGGTTTCGGCCTTTCGTACACCACGTTCCGTGTGAGCGGTTTAAAGCTCAAAGAGATCGGTGAAAACGAGGCGAAGTTTGAAGTTCGGGTGAAAAACACCGGCGACCGCGCGGGTGCGGCGGTGGTGCAGCTTTACGCAGGCGTAAAGGACTGCAAATACGACCGTCCCGAAAAAACGCTTGCCGATTTCCGCCGCGTGGAGATCGAGCCGGGCAAAGAAAAAAAGATCACTCTCATACTCGAAAGAGAGATCCTCTGCCGCTATGAGGAAGGCAAAGGCTTTGTGAAAGAGCCGTTTGCAGGTGTCGCTTACGCCGGTCTCGACTATGCCGACAGCGAAAACAAAACAACGGAATTCAAATTCGATTAAAAGGAAGACATTCTTATGAAAAGGATCGACCTGAAAAGCGCCTCCGCGAAAGAAGTCATTGCGTTTTCCATGCTGCCGCTGGGCATGTTTTTCATCAATTCCACCGTGTACACGGTATTCAACGTCTTCATGACCGACGTGCTGAAGCTCAGCATGACGCTCGCATCCGTCGTGATCCTCGGCACAAAGCTCTGGGACAGCATCAACGACCCCCTGATGGGTATCGTTGTGGAACGCACGCGCACGAAATGGGGCAAATGCCGCCCGTATCTTCTGTGGGTGACGCCCGTACTCGTGCTCGTGACCGCCATGCTGTTTTTCCCGATCAGCTTCCCCGAAAAATGGAATATGTATTCCGACGGCGCGTTTATCGGCAACCGCGGCAATTTCATTTACGCGCTCATCATGTATATGCTGTTCATCACGGCGTATACGGGGCTGGAGATCCCGTTCAACAGCATGACGCCGCTTGTTTTTCCGGAAAAGAACAAGCGCGTATCCGCCGTATCATGGAGCCAGACCATCGGCTCTCTCGGTACCGTTCTCCCCACCGTTTTTATCTGGTTGTGCATCGGTATCTTCGGCAACGGCAAAAAGGATACCACAGATAAGGGCTACTTCTGGTCGGCACTCCTGTTCGCGGTCATCGGCGCGGCGTTCATCATATGGTCGTTTTTCGGCATCAAAGAAAAGATCTACATCCCTCCGCGCAAATTAAGCGGCGCGAAATGCTATAAGATCATTTTCACCGACCGTCGTATGATCGTTCTGCTCATTGCTTCGCTGTTCTCCGGCGTTATCAATATCGGCGCTATGTTCCTGCCGTATTTCGCCAACTGGAACTGCATCGGCATCCTGCCCATGGATAAAATTAACGCCTTTATCGAAGGGATCATCGGTAAAGATCCTCAGCTCACCGCCGTTTCGATCCTGCCCACCGTTTTGTCGGTGACGAGCGGTATCGCCTATATGCTTTCCATGCTGCTCGTGCCGCCGCTCCTCAAAAAAATGTCGAAGAAAACGCTGTGGATCGCGCAGTCCCTCATCGGCGGCGGTATGTGCTTACTCACGTATTTCATCGGCGTCTACGTTCTGCCTTACAATACGCTTCCCGGTTTTATCGTCTACGCCGTTCTGCGCTTCTTTACGAATTTCCCGGTCGGCATGAGCATCGTTTTGCTGGTCGCCATGTTCGCGGATATCACCGACGACCTCGAAATGAAGACCGACGAACGCCTCGAAGCGACCGCTTATTCCATGAAGGGGCTTCTGTATAAAATATCCCTCGCCGTGTTCAATGTGGTCGTGCTTGGCGTGATCGACAAGCTCGGTTACAATGCGGAAAGAATGGTCGAGGTGAGCGAAAACTACACCGTACCGCTCATTTCCTCCACCACCGTATCCAACGTCATCCAAAGCGTTTCCGCCAACGGCGAGATCGTGAATATAGATTATACCCTTCTTCTGAACACCATTTTCTTCATGCTTACGGCGCTCGGCGCGATCGGTATGATCCTGCAGGCCGTTCCCATGTTCTTCTACAAATTCGACGAGGACGCCATGAGCGAAAAATTAGCGGCGTACCGCGCGAAGAAGGAAGCCGAGCAGCAGACGGAGCTGGATAACGCCCTGGCGGCAAAGGAAAACGGATGACTATGAAAAAAAACGATTTTTCCCCGGATGCCTATTTCGAAAACGTCTATGCGTCCGTTCCTTCTCCGTTCAGCGGTGTATCGGACAAAGAAACGTGTTCTGAAACGATCGGGAAAATAAAAAAACAGGCCGCCGAAGCGGTTTGTATCGAAGCGATCCCGCTGAAGTCGGAAAAGCTTTCCGTGACCGTTTTGAAAACGGAAAAACGGAAAACATATACGCTCGAAACGCTCTCGGTTGAAATATGCAAAGATCTTTTCATGCTGTGCTACGCGCTGATCCCGGAGAAAAAAACGGGGTTCGGCATTACCGCTTTGTGCGGTCACGGATACGGCGCGCGGCAGATCATAAGGCAGAGCAAAACGGGAAAGTACCGCAAGATCAATTTCTTTGACAACTATCAGAAGAATTTCGCCGAGGCTCTCTCGCTGGACGGACACACCGTCATAGTCCCGGAGTTCATCGCATTCGGAGAGGCAAAACTCAAAAAGGACGCCTATAAGCCGTTTTACGCGAGCTCGTGCGACACCGTATCGCATCATTCGCTTCCGTTCGGTTTTTTCACGGCTTCATTGCGGATATATCAGGCGATGAAGTGCCTCGACCTGCTTACGGAGCGTTACGGATGCACCGGACTCGGCTGTATGGGCATTTCCGGCGGCGGTCTTGTCGCTTTGTATACCTCGCTCCTTGACGAACGCATACAGAGCGCATGCGTGTGCGGCTATATCAATACGTTTCGCACGAGCATCCTTTCCATGTGGCATTGCCCCGATAACTATATCCCCGGCCTTGCCAAGATCGGCGATATGTACGATTTCGCTTCCGCGCTCGCACCGCGCCGGCTCATGATGCAGTGCGGCAGAGACGATAAATTGTTCCCAATCGGCGGCTCGGAAAAAGCGATAAAAAATATCTCCCGTGTATATGAGCTCGCCGGATGTAAAGAGAATTTCATCCCGGACGTCTTCGACGGGAAGCACGAGGTCGATCTTCCGGTCGCGCTTGAATTTTTCAGGAGGAGAGAAATCAAATGAAGATCAACGAAAAATGTACGATCTACGGCAGAGAAGTGCCGAACCGCGTGGTCTTTCATCCGATGGAGGGCTGCGACGGCAATTTCGACGGCAGTCCCGCCGAACTGACCCGCCGGAGGTATCTGCGCTTCGCCGAAAGCGGCGCGGGCATCCTCTGGTTCGAAGCGACCGCCACCGCGCCGGAATGCCGCGCCAATCCGCGTCAGCTTTATATCAACGAAGAGAATAAAGACAGCTTCAAAGAGCTTGTGGCCGAGATAAAACGGCACGCTTTAGAGACGGTGGGCTTCGCTCCTCTCATCATCATGCAGTCCACCAATTCGGGGCGCTGGAGCAAGCCGAACGGCACGCCCGAACCGCTGATCGCCTACCATAACGAGTTGTGGGAAAAAGGCAAGGAAGATCTTCCTTATACCGTCGTTTCGGACGAATACTGCGACGGCATCGTTGAAAAATACGCCGAAGCGGCGCGCCTTGCCGCCTATGCGGGCTTCGACGGCATCGACGTAAAGTGCTGCCACGGTTATCTTATGAGCGAGCTTCTGAGCGCGTACGACCGTCCCGGGAAGTACGGCGGCAGCTTCGAAAACCGCACCCGTCTGTATTACGCCTGCCTCGACGCGGCGCTCGAAAACAAAGGCGATATGTTCGTCACCACCCGTCTGAATGCCTGCGACTGTTTTCCTTATCCTTACGGCTTCGGCGTGAATGAAAAGAACGAGATCGACCTTTCCGAAACGAAAAAGATCATCGAACATCTTGTTTCCAAAGGTGTGGAGCTCATCAACTTCACCCTCGGCAATCCCTATCTCATCCCGCATATCAACCGTCCGTGCCTGAACGCTCCCGAGGACGGCATGGTGGGTGAAGAACGCATCTATAAGGTCATGGATGAGCTGCAGCACGCGTATCCCGACGTAAAAATGATCATCTCCGGCGTATCCTTCCTTTCGGAAAAATGTGTGGATTACGCCGAAAAAATACTGCAGGAGGGCGTTGCTTCCTTTGCCGGCTTCGGCAGGATGACCTTCTGCTATCCGCAGTTTTACCGCGATTATCTGAAAGACGGTAAACTTGAAAAAAATAAAT
>JAZLHN010000236.1:0-7044 GCA_045616815.1 Acutalibacteraceae bacterium | reverse complement strand
TGTAAAATCATCGTATTAAAACGAAATATCAGTATTTTTTCTGAAAACTGAATACTTAAAACTGAAAACTATTTTTGTTTAGCGGAACGCTAAATAAAAATTTATCGTTTCCGTGAAGAGCGAAAAATAATCCGGCAGCCAGTAGCCTGACTGCCGGTAGGTGCTCACCCGTTGGGAGTATGATATCGTATTTTTTCCGAAAAGTCAATCGGAAAAATCAGAGCTGTACTTTTTCGACGTTCACGTTTTCGCCGTCCCATTCGATATTGACGATCACGTTTCCGCGCGCGCGAAGGCCCTTCACGCTGCCTTTTTTCCAGGAGGACGGCAGGGCAGGAAGGATCTTCAGCTCACCCTCGGGTGTTGTCTGCAGCAGCATTTCGGCGATGCCCGCCGTCGCGCCGAAGTTGCCGTCGATCTGGAAGGGCGGATGTGCGTCGAAGAGATTGAGATAGGTGCCGCCGCGGTGCTCGCGGTCGTATTCGTCGTCGCCGATCTTCTCCGGATCGCGTCCCTCCACGGTACGAAGCTGCACGTCGAGAAGTTTCAGCGCGTGGTCGCCGTCGCACAGACGCGCCCACTGGTTGATCCTCCAGCCCATCGCCCAACCGGTGCTCTCATCTCCGCGGCGTTCGAGCGAACGGCGGCAGGCATTTGCCAGCTCCGGCGTTTTTTCGGGCGTGATCAGCCGCGCGGGATGCAGGCCGTAAAGATGAGAAATGTGACGATGATGGATATCGTTCTCTTCGTAATTCTCGCTCCATTCGCACAGCTCGCCGTCGCTGCCTATGGACAAGGGTTTCAGGGCGGGAAGCTGCGCTTTGACCGTTTCTGTAAGGCCGTCGCTTACGCCGAGCTTATCGGCGGCGGTGAGAAGCGTTTGGAAAACGTCTTTTATGATGCACTGCGTCATGGCGGTGGTCTTATCCACCGCATGGGTACCGTCTTTTATGAAGGTATTTTCGGGAGAAGTAGAGGGGCAGAACATCAGCGTGCCGTCCGTGTCCTTTATCAGCACGGCGGAGAAGAACTCCGCGACCTCATGAATGAACGGATACGCCGTTTTTTTCAGGAAGGTTTTGTCAAGGGTGTATTCGTAATGCTCCCACATATGCCTTACGAACCAGCCCTCCGACATTCCCCAGAACGACCAGTTTGCGCAGCCGTCCGTCGCCATGCCGGGAGGCGTTGACTGCCGCCAGATGTCGGTATTGTGATGCGCCGCCGTACCGGGCGCGTGATAATATTCCTTCGCCGTTCTTCTGCCGCTCTCACAAAGCTCCGTGAGCATGGAAATGAGCGGTTCATTACATTCGGGCAGATCGACCATCAGCGTGGGCCAGTAGTTCATTTCCGTGTTGATATTGATCGTCATATTGCAGTTCCACGGCGGGGTGATGGAGTTGTTCCATATTCCCTGCAGATTCGTCGCCTGCGTGCCGGGACGGGAAGCGGCGATCGTAAGATAACGTCCGAAATTGAAATACAGAGCGTAGAGCCCCAGATCGGACTTTCCCTTCTCATGGGCATACAGACGCTCATCGGTGGGCAGGAGCTTTTCCTTGCCGCCGCCGAGATCGAGAGACACGCGGTCGTAAAGAGACTTATGGTCGCAGACGTGCTCGTAACAAAGCTGTCCGAAGGATTTGCTTTCGGCGCGGTCGAGCTCGTCTTTACAGGGCTCGATATATTTCTTTCCCTCAAGAATGGGGTGCTTGTTCCATCCGTTGAAGCTCGTGCGGATATTCAGCAGGATGACGGCGGAATCCGCGTCCTTTATTTCGAGCTCGGCGCCCTTGCGGCATATTTCGCCGCCCTCGGGGATCACGCGCGCCTCGGCGTAATACGCCATGCCGCTCGTTTCATCCGTCTCGCCGTAGCGGATATAATGTTCGGGATCCTGCCCCACGCCCATCGGCCAGTCGATGACGGGCGCTCTGCCCGTAAAGGAAATCGCATTGTCGTTCATAGCGACTTCCGCATTCATGGCGGGGGAAAGGCGCATACCGAAATTCACCTTACCGGGCTTATCGGCGGTGATGCGGGTCACGATCACGTTCTGCGGGAAGCTCGCAAACGCCTCGCGGGTAAAATGCACGCCGTGTACGTCGTATTCCACGGTATGTACGCCCTCGGAAATATCAAGAGAACGGACGGCATTTTCGACCGGATGCGCGTGGCGCATGTCGATATACAGATCGCCCGCGGTGAGATAGGCCTGCGTCGCGCGGTTTGAGAAGCCCTGTTCGACGGCTCTCTGCGCGCCGTCGTAGTCCCCTTGGAGGATCAGAGCCTGTGCTTTTTTATAGGCTTCGTACGCGTCCGGATTGGAATGGTACATAGGATATCCGCTCCAGAGCGTATCCTCGTTCAGAGAATAATGCTCGTGAGAAGCGTCGCCGAACACCATCGCGCCGAGACGGCCGTTGCCGAGCGGCAGCGCTTCGTTCCATGAAAAAGCGCCGCTTTTATACCATAATACGTTCGTTCCCGTATTGTTCATATATGTTTCTCCTTGTTTCGAATTACGGGAACAGTATAGCATAACAACGGAACGTTTTACAATGAGAAAGAAATAAATTTTTGTTTAGCGTTAAATGCATAATTCATAATGCATAATGCTGAATTAAGGAAATCGCTCACGCGATTTGAATTATAAATGTCAAGAGGCAATGGTGTTATATAATAAATATGGGAGCCCTTAATATAATTGCGCCGCAGGCCATTCATTATGAATTATGAATTATGAATTCAGCATTATACATTCTTTTTTTTCGCGTTCAAACAACAATTTACCGTTTTTCCGACTTTCTCCGAAGTGCTTGTTTTTATATATCCGAGGTGCTATACTGTACGAAAAGGGGGTAATCGTATGATCTACGATATCGCGATCATCGGTGCGGCGACCAGCGGCGCGTATTTCGCAAAAAAGATGGCGAAAAAAGGCTTCAAGGTCAAGATGATCGAAAAGCTCGATGAAAAAACGCTCGGCACACGCATGGATATCTTTCACGTTTCGCAGACCGACTTGAAGACCTACGATATGCCCACGGTGAAAGAGGGAGATCCCGCGTGGGCATTTGAATTCACGGAGAATCACTTTTCTTCCCCGTCCAATCGGTACAAGGTCGATACCGTCGCCGAAACGGTGGGACTGCACATGCACGAATACGTGGCGCTCATGGTAAAGCGCGCGCTCGAAGCAGGCGCAGAGATCGAATATTCCGCCGCGTTCAAAAGCTTCATTTACGACAACGGCAAGATCTGCGGCATAAATTATACAACGCCCGACGGCGAAAAGAAAATTTACGCCAAAACGGTGGTGGACTGTTCCGGTGCCGCCGCCGTGGGAAGAAGAGCACTCCCGCTCGGTTACGGCGTGGAGACCTTCCGTCTTGCCGATGACGAGATGTTTTACGTCGTTCTGCGCTACGCCGAATTCGACGCTCCGCAGATCAACAATTTCTGGCTCAATATGAAATCGTGGACGGCACCATTCTCCATGGACTCACGCCAAAAGATCTTAGGTACGGGCGCGGTGAACGGCTACAAAAACGCCGAAGCGATCTTTCCGAAGTTGGATAAGGTCGGCACCGACGGCCCCTTCCGGATCGTAAAGACGGAAAAGGGCACGACTCCCTACCGCCGTCCTCCCTACTCACTCGTCGCGGATAATTTCATCGTCGCGGGCGACGCTGCGTGCCTTACGAAGCCCGACTGCGGCGAAGGCGTTACGAGCAGCATGGTGATGATGGATATCGCCGCCGACGTGCTCGAAAAAGCCTTGCGTAACGGCGACACCTCGAAAAAAGCGCTGTGGAAGATCAATACGGAATACAACAAAAAACAGGGAGCAGACTTCTGCCTCGTGAGAGCCTTCCTCACCAAGGTCATCAAGGCGAAAGACGAGGAGATCGAATACTGTTTCTCCCAAAAGCTCATTTTCAACGGTAAATTCCTGAACGGCGAAAAGCTGACCGCCAAAGATATCGTGGATACCGTAGGCGGCGTCATAAGCGCAGCGGCGAAAAAGAACGTATCCTCCGCCACACTCAAAGGCGTATTGGAGGGTGCGAAGCTCGGGATCGCTTTGCGGCAGCACTATATGAATTTCTCGGACGATCCAGAAAAACTCCATGCATGGACGGTAAAAGCCGATAAACTCTGGAAAAAAGTCGGCAAGGTCGAATAAGAAAGCGAGGACATAAAAATGAAAAAATTCACGTTCGGCACTCCGGAGGAAAAAATCCCCTCCCTCTACTGCGACGGCTTCAACTATACGGAAACGGAAGTCAGCTTCCGCGAAAACGATTTTTTCTTCACAAAGACCTCCAAGGGCTGTAAGATCGAATTTTACATCGAACCCGATACGAAGATCTACGGCTTCGGACTGCAGCTTTACGAGCTCGATCACTACGGCAATAAACTCACCATCCGCACCAACGCGGACGCGCCGCGCGCGACCGGCGACAGCCACGCCCCGGTACCCTTTTTCGTGACGAACAAGGGCTTCGGCATGTATTTCGACACCGCCCGCTACGCCGAATTCTACTGCGGTGTGGTAAAGCCCGGTGAAAAGGTCGATGATAAGCCTTTCGTTCCCGCGCTTTCGGAAAAAGAACTGTACGCCGCCAGACGCTCCGAAGACGACGTGACCGTTTCGGTCTTCATCCCCTACGCAGAGGGCATCGACGTCTACGTCACCGAGGGCAGGACCATCACCGACATGGTGGCGGAATACAACCGGATGGCGGGCGGCGGCTGCGACGTGCCCGAATGGGGCTTAGGCGTACTCTACCGCTGCAACGGCTCGTACAACGACGAGCAGATCACCGATATAGCGAAATATATGCGAGAAACGGATATCCCCTGCGACATCCTCGGTCTGGAGCCCGGATGGCACACTCACGCTTATTCCTGCACCTACGTCTGGAATAAAGAGCGCTTCCCCGAGCCGCAGAAATTCATTGACAACCTCAAATCGATGGGCTATCACATCAATCTGTGGGAGCACGCCTTCGTGCATCCCGATTCTCCTCTTCGCAAGCCTTTGGAGCCCTACAGCGCGGACTACTGCGTATGGGGCGGTCTCGTGCCGGATTTTTCTCTGCCCGAAGCGCGGAAGATCTTTGCCGATTATCACCGTGAATATCTCACGAATATGGGCATCGACGGCTTCAAGGCGGACGAATGCGACGGCAGCGACTTCACGGGCGGATGGACCTTCCCGAACCACGCTTCCTTCCCCTCGGGGCTCGACGGCGATCAGTATCACAACCTGTTCGGTACGCTCTACTGCAAGACCCTGTGGCAGGCACTCGACTTTGAGCCCACCTTATCGGAGGTACGCAGTCTCGGCGCGCTCGCGGCTCCCTATCCCTTTGCGCTCTACAGTGATCTTTTCGATATCAGAGCCTTCCTCACGGGCGTGGTCAACTCCGGTTTCTGCGGCCTGATGTGGGCGCCCGAGGTACGGTGGTGTCAGACGAAGAAAGAGCTTTTAAGACGGCTTCAGATGGTCACGTTCTCCGTGCAGTGTCTCATCAACGCGTGGAGCTGTCCCGAGATCCCGTGGAAGCCCTTCGACTGCGAGGACGAGGTAAGAGCCATTTTAGGCGAAAGGAAAAAGCTCGTCCCCGAGCTCAAAAAAGCGTTTGAAAAATATCACGAGCAGGGCATCCCGCCCGTAAGAGCGCTCGTCATGGACTACACCGACGACGAGGAAACGTGGGATATCGCCGACGAATACATGTTCTGCGAAAATATGCTCGTAGCTCCCTTCACGGATTTCGAGAGCGACGAGAGGGAAATTTATCTTCCCGCGGGCGAATGGGAGGATTACTTTACGGGCGAAAAGGTGCCGAGCGGTCACAGCGTTTTCAGATCGGAAAACATCCCCGTATTCAGAAAGATAAAATAAAATCGGAAAAAGGAGAAAAGGGATATATGAAAAAACTGATTTCCGTTATCCTTACGATACTCGTCATGACTTCAGCTTTCGCTTTTTCCGCATCGGCGGGCAGCAAAACGGACGTTTACGTTTCCGTTTCGGGCTCGGATGCAAATCCCGGCACAAAGGAAGCGCCGCTCCGGACCGTAAAGGGCGCAAAAGAATTCCTCAGAACGTTAAAAGGCTCCGCCGACGGCACGGAAGTGCATTTTGCGGAAGGAACGTATTTCATCGACGATACTCTGTATTTCACCGCCGACGATATGGAAAACGTGACCTTCAAAGGCGAGGGCGACGTGCGTTTTTCGGGCGCCTACGCAGTAAGCGGCTTTACGGAAGAAACGGTGAACGGTGTAAGAGCCTTTACAAAACAGCTCGACGGCAAAGCGGATTTCAAATCCCTTTTCAAAGGGGATAAGCAGCTGACGCAGCCCCGCTGGCCGGAAACGGGCTACTTCACCGTAAAAGCGACCGATCCGGCGAACGATTTATGGACGGAACAGAACACGCCCTGGAGCTTAACGCTCGGGCAGCGCTCGTTCTTCGCAGATAAAAAAGACATACAGCGCGGCTTTACGAACGAAGAGGACGTGACCGTGCGTATCCTGCACTACTGGCACGACGAGATGATGAACGTCACCTCCATCGACCGTACCTCAGGCAAGATCGGGCTTTCCCGCCCCTCCACGATGCTCATAAGAGATATCGACCGCTATTATTTCGAAAACGTGTTCGAGGCGCTAAACGCCCCCGGAGAATGGTATCTCAATAAAAAGACGGATAAGCTCTATTATATCCCCGAGGAGGGAGAAAACGCCGACACGCTCGAATTGCAGGCATCCTCACTTGAACGTCTCATTGATATCAACGGCGTAAACGGTATCGCTTTCGAGGGCATCCGCTTTGAAAACACCGACTGGAACGTGACCGATCTCAGAGACGGCAGCGCGTGGTGGGACGACTGGCGCACGGAGAACAATATCGACGGCCCGCAGGCCGCGTTTGACGTAAAGGGTGCGATCACCGTCAATTACGCGGAAAACGTGCGTTTTACCAACTGCGAATTTATCAACATCGGCGCGACGGCGGTCAAA
>JAZLHN010000235.1:0-3078 GCA_045616815.1 Acutalibacteraceae bacterium | reverse complement strand
GCGCCATAAACCACCGTCTGCCTCACCAATTCCTCCCCCTCTTTTATGCTCAGCACCACGTTGTAGCCTTTTTCGAGTTTTTCGATGGTTGCTTCGGTATAGCGTCTGTTTTTTGCGCGCGCAAGGATCTCCATGGCGGCGGACACCGCTTTTTTGCGGGTCGAAACGGAAATGTCGGTTTCGAGGCTTTCGGAGGTCTCTCGCCCCAACGCGGTAACACAAAAGCTTTCTTCTCCGTTTTCATCCGTCTGCACGGAAATGAGACCGGACTCGATCAGCGAGGAGACCGCGTCTCCCACTTCAAAGAAATTCGCAAGCTCGGTCGTCTGGAACAACAGATCGAGCTGCTGCTTCGTGATGGGAGCGTCGATACTTTTCAGTATATAGCAGAGCAATATCTTTATATCGCTTTTAGTGCGCATACCGCCCACCGTTATGCCCTGGGTAAATGCATCGTATTCCGTAAAAGTTCACATCCTTAGTTATCAATTGAGACGTATATAGTCGTAGGGGGCAACGGACAGATTGCCGATGCTCACAGAATAGTTGTTGTAATTGACGTAGACAACGGAGCCGCAGTCGTAACCGGTGGCATACACTCCGTTTTCAATGCGTTCGTGGCTGCTCATCCGCGCCGTGGAAAGATCGGAAAGCTCATCGGCGGCCCGGACGGCGAATTCCACCGCCTCGGTCAGTTTCAGACCGTAATACAAGTGCGATTTCATACTGAGGACCCATTGAAAATACGGGATACCGCCGTATTCGACGCATTTGAGAAGAGCGAGTTCCGGAAGTTCAGCGGCATTGGCCGGGGTACCGGAATAGCCGATCGTGGAATGCAGGATCGCGGGGATGAACGGCACCGCCATATAGGCAGCGTTCTCCTCATACTGCGTACAGAACGGAATGTCGAGCAGAAAAGACGCGTCTTTGATCACATTGAAATTACATCCGGAGAGCATAAGCTCTTTCTGTATCGCGAAAGCGGAAACGTTTTCAGCAACGATCTCCGAAAGCTCCGTCTGGGACGCGCCCCCGCGAGAGCGGTCGGCATAGGCGTAACGCGCCGCATCGTTGATGCAGAAGCCGGAGATCCGAAGTCCTTTCGCCGAGTTCATCAGCGACACAACGTTTTTTTCCATTCGGTCCGCCGAAAGGAATTTCAGAGTGTAGTTCGTTTTTCCGATATAGGGGGCAAGCGGATTCGTAAAGACCGTTGATACGGGATCTCCCGTGAGAGTGAGAGCCGCTTCGGGATCCGAAGACGCCGTAAGGATATTGAGCCCCGCAAACACGTTATACTTCTGCTTCAGCGCGTAATCGCACACGGCATCGAAAGCACGTTTGCCGCCCGTTTTCGTCATGGCGGAAACGCCGGAAGAAGAATTCTGCAAAAGTCCTCCGTCAAAAAAGCCCTGCAGGATGACGTTGGCACTGTTGACTCCCTTCGCCTTTACGACGGACAAAAGTTCTTCGGTCTCTTCCAGCCCGGACACAAGAGTATTGTAGCCTCCGTCTGCCGAGCCGATCACGGAAATGTTCAGCGGCAGCTCTTCATAGGCGGCGGTCTTTGAGGAAAGGAATCCTTTCCGAATAAGATATTCGCGGCAAGAGGCCGCCATGCTTATATAACCGGCCTCGCTGCCGGACATAAAACGATAGCACACGCTGATATCCCGCGCCGATGCGGGAGCAACGTAGTTTTTGCCGTCTTCGGATTTCACAAAAGAAACCGGAAATTCGGCACAGACTCTGTTCACACCTTCAAGATCGGCTTCCCCGCGGTTTGCCTTTATCAGAGCGCCGTCGGCACCCTCGCCGATCACGGCAACGAACGCGGCTCCGTTTTTCTGCATACCGAAAGCGGGTACCTGCGCCGTTCTGCACTCTTCCAGTGTTTCCTCACCGAAAACACGGAAGCTCACCCGGGAAGTGGTGGGATCGCTCTCCCGCGTGAACATCACGGCTCCGCAGCCGTCCGGTACGAACAGAAAATCATCGGAATCGTTTTCCTGCATTTTGTTTTCTTCGGCGGCTGCCGATGCAGGCTCTTCCGACGTCTCCTCCGCAGGTACTTCGGCAGATTCCTCCGACGAAGGCTCCTCCTGCGTTTCCGGGGCAAGGACAGCTTCGGAGACAGCGGCGGCAGCCGAATAGCATATCGCGCCGAATTCCGGCATCAGTGTAAGGCTTTCCAGCGAAAAGCCGTCGGAAATACGGATATCGTCCGCGGGAATATTTACGTTCATACTTCCGTCGGTCAGCGTGATATACAGCGTAACGGAAAGCCAAAGCTCTCCCGAACGGATATCGTCAAAGCCTTTGGCTGCGATCACGGCATCGTCGGAGAAAATATAGGTCAGCTTTACGCCGTCGGAAAGATATTCCGCCGCGCAGGCACCGAACGCTACGGAAGCATCCTGCGAATTGAGATAATACCTGCCGTTATTGGACAAAACGACGGCGGACAGCATCGCCGCACTCTCGTTCGTAAATGCGGGCAGAGCCGTCCAGTAGCGGGCGGCAGAGGTATCGTATACAGAGACGGAGCAGGTCCGTTTGTCGAAATACAGTTCGATAAGCCCGGAGGAAGCGATACGGGAAAGATCCTCCGGCAATATATTATGAAGCGCTCCCGCTGCGGCGGCACCGGGATTCATATTGTTATTCACAGCCGAAACGACGGAGTCGGTCCTGCGCATCGTACACGAGCACAGCGCCCCCGCAAAAACGGCGATAACGAGAATAAAGCACAGGGCTTTGCAGAAAACAGCTTTCATCCGTTATCCTCCTTAATCAGAGACATAATAACATAAAATAATGAAAATATCAAGAAAAATGTGCATATTGTATTAAAGTATACACACAAAAATATGTAATTGCAACAAAATTTTTACAAAAAAGCAACCGCCGTGACAATTTTCGTTCACGGCGGTGTTGAGGATGAAATTCTGGGAACAGGATCTCATCTTTCCTCGCGGAAATAGGAAAGACCGAGACTCGCGGGAGGCTGATTCTCTCTCTTATCACGGATGCTGATAAAGATCAGTACGAACAGCGTAACGAGATAAGGAAGCA
>JAZLHN010000234.1:0-23827 GCA_045616815.1 Acutalibacteraceae bacterium | reverse complement strand
AGTTTGTCCGTAGTATAAAATACAATAAATAATTGTTTTTTTGTATCCAAGTTGTTTTAAGGGGTGTTTTCAGGCTTTTGCTTTTGAAAAATCCCTTATTTTGTTTGGTTTTATACGATCTTCGCTTTTTTTACATCCCCTCCCGTAAATCAATATGCAGAAGTGATCCCTAAATATTCCTCGAGGCAAAGCCCGCTGTTGTAAACTGCGGTAGCGGTGTTCACACCGAGATATCTTATGTGCCACGGTTCGTAGCGATAGCCGGTCTGGGCTTCCTTGTTTTCGGGATAGCGGAGGATAAAGCCGTACTTCCAGCAGTTTGCCGCTACCCATTGTCCCTCGGGAGTATCCGCGAAGGAATATTCTATGGTATTGAGGTCGATGGCAAGACCCGTCTGGTGTTCGGAATGTCCGGGACGCGCCGAATAACGGTCGGCTGCCGCCTGTCCGTCGTAAGAGCAATAGCGGTTGTATATGCTTTCCTGCGTGGAATAGGAGCGGAAACCGGAGCTTACGTAAATGTCGAGTCCTTCCTCGGCCGCGGCCGCCTGCATTTCTTTGAACGCAGCGGAGCAGTTCGGGAGAAGACCGCCGGGATAATAGCTTGCGGGAAGCGAATAGCTCTTGTTGGCGATGAGAATGCCGTTTACGTAGGTGAAGCCGTCTTCCTGGATGATATCGTAGCCCTTGGAAGAAAGCCCTATGATCTGCGGACCGGCAGGATATGTGACCGCTTCGGTGGTAGGCTCGGTCACGGCAGGTTTTGTCGTCGGTTGTGTCGTGTGCGGTGCCTCGGTGACGGGTGCCTCTGTCGCAGACGCTTCGGTCGTAGTCTCGGCCTGCGGTTTGTGCGGGATGGGATTGGCGGGACTCGTGGGCTTTTCTTCGGTCGTTATTTCTTCGGTCGTAACTTCCTCGGTCGTGGTTTCTTCTTCTTTTGCGAACGGGTTCGTGCAAGACGTTAAAAAAACGGTCGTAAGCAGCAGAGCTGCGAGCAGGATGATGATATTTCGCTTCATGTATGATACCTTCTAAAAAAACAGTAAATACATTATACGCATGTTGAAACGGGGAAGTCAAGGAATAAATCAAATCCGTAATAATTTATTCCGTGTTTTTATTTGACATTACTTTTTTCTTTGAATATAATGAAAAAAAGGGGGAGAGGGAAATGAGCAGGGATATTCTGAAACTCATGACGGACGACGATATCTTAGAAGGCATGAAGATACGTCTCACCTCCGACGGCTTCAGGGAAAAGACCGTGGAGGAGCTTTTAAGCGGCGCGAAAAAGCTCATGGACGCGTGTACGCGGGGAGAGCTTCTCGAAGCGGTGTTCGCCGCCGAGCCCGAAAAGGAGATACGCCCGTTTATCGACCGGACGTTTCCGTATATGTCGTTCAATAAGATCGGATGGTACGGAGTCGCCATGCGGATCCTCGGCAGCTGTATCCGTGAGATCGCTTCTCATGAACTGAACGAGGACGATATGAAAAAGCTCGCCGAGCTGAAAGCCGAAGAGAAAAACGAAGCCGCTCCCGAAGAAGATGCTCCGGAAACGGCGGAAGACGAGGCTGCTCCCGAAACGACGGTAACGGCCTTTTCGGAAACAACGGAAAACGGCAGAAAAACTTTATCCATCGCCGCGAAAAAAGCCGCGAGAAAGCTCTCGCTTCCTTTTCCGAGCGACAGGGACGCTCTGAATGTGTTTGAAAAAATGGCGGCCGATAAGGAGCTGACGGGAAAAAGAAATTTCCTTGCCGACACCGTAAAAGAGGTCGGCAAGGCAAATACCGAATATCCCGCGGTCTTACGCAAGGTGGATGCTCTCGTATCCGTTTTCGGCCCTGCCGGGATCGACAAAGAGGCGATCGCGAAGCAGATCGTTGCCTGTGACATCGACGGATACCTCGCCGCGGGGGACGAAACCGCCGTGAAGATCCTTACGGACAGCCTGCACGATAAGAAACAAACGAATTTCTATATTTTTGCGGTGAGATACTGCGTCATGCACGAGCCGGAGCATTTTCCGTTCTATAACGCGGCTACGGTCCGATCTCTCAAATACTGCCGGGATAATCACGGCTTCTACAATTTTTCCAACGACGAGCTCAACGATTACGGAAAATATAAGAAGATACTGTCTATGTTCCGGAAAAAATATTCGCTGACCGGATTGTCGGTCAGCGAGCTGAGCTGGGTGCTTACGGATGCGGGGAAGCTCCTTGCCGGGAAATGAGCCGGGCTGCGTTCATAAGCTCGTTTATCCTTTTTTCAAAAAACGTCCGGTAGGAAGCGCAGTAGTAGTTTTTGCCGAAAAGTCCGTTTGCGGAAACACGGTCGCGCTTACAGCCGTTCCTGCATAAGCCGTACCAGCGGCACGTTTTGCAATCCTCCGGTACGTACAGAGATTCATTGATAAACGTTTTCGCGTTTTCCGATCGTATCATATCGGAGAACGCGTCTTTTTTTACGTCGCCGAGTTCTTTGCCGTCAAGAACGTAAAAGTCGCACGGATACACTTTCCCGTTCCCCTCGACCACGAACTGCAGTCCGCACCTTCCCGTCATGCCGCACGTCCCGGGCTGCCTGCCGGTGAACATGAGCATCAGATCGTCGAAATAGCGGATGCTCACGTATGTCCCCTTCGTAAGGTCGGCATACCACAGATCGAATAAACGAACGAGGAAGTCGCCGTAGGCAGGCGGTGTGAGCGCATAGGACGATGCGCCTCTTTCCGCGCCGAGCGGCTCTAAACACGGGATGAACTGGAGATATCCGAAGCCGGACTTCCGGAAAAAGCGATACGTTTTTTCGATCCTTCGCGCGCTCTCCCCGGTGACGACGCTCAGAATATTGAACGGTGCGCCGTGTTTTTGCAGGGCGGCGGCGGCTTTCATGACGCGGTTGAAGGAGCCTTTTCCGTCGGGAAAACAGCGGTTCCGGTCGTGGAGCTCCGCGTTCCCGTCGAGCGAAAGGCCGGTAAGAAAACCGTTTTCGCTCAGAAAACGCGCCCAATCGTCGTCGATCCGTACGCCGTTGGTCTGGATGCCGTTGAAAACTTTCGTGCCCGGAAGGGCGTATTTTTTTTCGTAGCCGATAAACGCTTCATACCATCCGAGCCCCCGGAGCGTGGGCTCACCGCCCTGAAACAGAAAAGAACAACTGCCCCCGGCGGCAAAACCGAGGGCTTTTTTTACGAGTATTTCCGCCGTTTCCGCGTCGAGCAGACCGTCGAAGGCGTTTTCCCTGTTCTGCGCCACATCTCTGTAAAAGCAGTAGGAACAGGCGAGATCGCAGGCGGAGGAGGACGGTTTTACGAGTATGCTGATATCGGGCATGGTCTTATAGGGAAAAAGCTGCGCGTATCATCCGAAATCGCGGCCGAGAAGCCTGCATGCGAGATCGGGACGGTTGGTCGTCACGTTGTCGGGCGCGATGCCGAGCACGAATCTCAGATCCGCTTCGTTGGAGGGCGTCCAGATGGAAACGAGCATGTTCTGTTTTTTCGCCGCTTCCATGAGCTCGGGAGAGGCGAAGGAGAAATGCATATTCAGACCGATGCAGCCGAGATCGACGGCTTTTTTTACGAGTGCCGCCGCCTTTTCGGCGTCGTGCATTTCAGCGAGTGAAGGAGCGGTGTTCAGGTAATACGGAAGGTCGCTCGCCGCTTTGACGGCATCGACCCAGTTTTCTCCCACGCCCGTATAGAAGGCTCTTTTTTCAAGACCGTGCTTTTTTACGAGCTCGTCGATCGCCTTGACGTTCGCCGTGGATTTGAGATCGAGGTTGAGGCTCGTTCTTTCGTACTGCGCGGTGAGCGCGAGCGCGTCGTCAAGCGTCGGAAGCGTCGTATCGGTGGGCGCGCCGTCGTGGATGAGCACGGGGGTGCCGTCCGGAAGGAAGCTCACGTCAAGCTCGGCGATATCCGCGTTGGCGTCAAGCGCCATTTTGAGCGCCGGCAGCGTGTTGTCCTCGGTGTCCATGGCGCCGGAGTGCCACGTGATCGTATAGTTTTCGGGCATGGAAAAATTTTTGCTGCTGAACATATTATATTTCTCCCTCAATATGTATTTTATGGGTAAGACCCACACGAAAAGAGATGCTTTTACGATTTTTTTTATAGTTTCATCCATAATATCAATACGCTTTCGGAAGGTCCCAGCGGAATACGGAAGCCAGCAACCTCAATATAAAGATGAGAGCAATGGAAGCGGAGACGGAAACGATATTCCCGAGCTGCAGGGGAACGAGCAGGAGATAATAGAGCGCTCCGCCCGCGAGCGACGCCACCGCGTATACTCTTTTGGTGAAAACCGACGGGATCTCACGGACGATGATATCCCGCAGAATGCCGCCGCCGCACCCGGTCGTCGTGCCTAAAAAAACGGCGAAAAACCAGTTTTCGGAAAAACCCGCCCGGATCGCCGCGTCGATGCCCACTACGGTGAAAACGCCGAGACCGATCGCATCGAATACGTTGTTTACTTTGTCGATCACTTTTACGTTGCGTTCAAAACGCGTGTTGAGGATTCTGGCCGCGATGAACGTGACGACGGAAGTGACCACCGCGAAAATAAGATATATATAATCGGAAAACATGGCGGGCGGAAAACGTCCCAAAAGAATATCCCGGATCGTACCGCCGCCGAGCGCGGTGATGATGCCGCAGAAAAGAACGCCGAAGATATCTAAATGCTTTTCCATGGCTGCCACGGCGCCCGATACCGCGAACGCCACGGTGCCGATGAGCTCAAGAACAAGAATGATATCGGACATATGCTGTTTACTTCCTTTGTTTGATATCGGAAACAAAAAATGAAAACGGAATCCTTAAAATTTTTAGCAAAAAAACTGAAGCTTAAAACTTAAAGCTTAATGCTTAAAACTAAAATCTTAAAACTTAAAACTTAAAACTTAAAACTTAAAACTTAAAACTCTTATTCCCATTCCATGCCGAGCGCGTCGGCGAGGTTTTTGCCGAAGATGCCGATCTTCGCTTCTTCCGGGATGTCGAGCTCCTCGATCCGTTTGATAGCTTTGAGCTGCTTATCGGTCTTTTTGTATGGAAAATCAAGGCCGAAGATGCTGTGGTCGTTACCGGTCTGATGGATGAGCGTGCGCAGCTCCTCGTCGGAGAGCGACCAGTAGTCGGGCAGACCGTTGTCGTTCATCGCGATGCTCGTCCAGCCCGCGTATACGGTGGGATGGTCGGCGTTTCTCTTGGCGTTGCACATGACGGCGAGCGCGTCGCGGAAAAAGTGATATCCGCCCACGTGCTCCATGCTGAAACGCAATTCAGGATAGCGGAACGCCACCTCGTCGAAAAGAAGCACCTTATAATCGGCGATGCGGTGCCAGTGGATGCCGGTGTGGAAGGAGAGGAAAAGCCCGAGCTTCTGCGCTTCCTCGTATACTTCGCACGCCTGCTCACCGATGATGTTGATCTCCTGATAGGCGGGATGGATCTTTATGCCTTTGAAGCCGTAGTCGGCGATGCGCTTCACCTGATCGGTGATGTTTCCCTTGTCGAAATTGATCGTGCCGAAGCCGATCAGAGAATCATCGTCCTTTATTGTGTCGTACAGCCAGCTGATCTCGTCGCCGGGAAGACCCGAGCGCGCGAACTGATTTTCAAAGCAGGTGAAGCACACGGCTTTTTCGATGCCGCATTCGTCCATCATCTGCTTGAGGTCGCCGAGCTGTGAATTTTCCTTTGCTCCCTCGGGAAAGAGATGCGCGTGATTTGCCCATATCCTGTATGCCATTTTATATTTCCTCTTTTCATTTTTTTGAAAGCCGCGAGCGGGAACGGAAGATCACCTCGGAATCGGTGCTCGTCCCCGACGTGACGACGATCGTATTGTTGCGGTGTTTCAGCTTTACGTCTCTGAAAACGAATACACAGTCCGAAAGCTTTTCGCAGGCGCAGGTCTTGTTTTCTTTGCCGTTCACCGTGAGGCGGATGGCCGGATCGTTCGTATAGCACTTTATATCGGTGTATTTGGCTTTTACGAGCGTTTGTCCCGCGGAACAGAGCCTTACGAAGCCCGTGGCGGAAAACTGTGCGCGGTAAAACCAGAAAGCGTCTTTTTTTACTTCGCGGTCGCAGGTGAGAAGTCCGCACCGGTTCGTTTTCGTATCACGGTCGCTCAGGTCGCCGGGAAAAACGCCGATCACGCCTTTGAGTGCGCCGAAGGTGTTCCAGAAGCGCTCGTGCCACGCGGAAAAATATTCCTGCGAGCAGTCGCTGCGTACGGCATTGACGGAATGGCGGTCGAAGATGCATTCGGGGGCATCGGCGAAGACCGCGAAACGGAATTCCGGATGCAGCTCTCTCAATTCGGCGTAGCGGTTTTCCAATTTGGCGAAATCTTGCAGTGCGGTGGAAGCGGGAACGTGCACCGCGAGCACGTCCGGGATAGCGTCTGTGATGCTTTCTGCGGAAAAAATATCGGAACGCAGAGCGGTGAAAACGTACTGCGCGTTGTTCTTGATCTCGGTGCACCAGCTTTTGATGAACGCGGGATCCTTTGCAGACATGCCGATCACCGCCGCCGAGGGATGGAAGGCAGCCAGTTTTGCAACGGCGCGCGCTTCGGCAAGGTCATCTTCCTTTTCATCGACGGGAAGCTCTATCCATGCGAGAATTCCCTCTTCGTCACAGCGGGAGAGAATATCGTCGTCGGCGGGCAGTCCCGTTATCCTTATGCAGTTTGCGTCAAGTTCTCTTACGGCGTCGAAATCATCGTCCGGCAGGTCGTTGTCGGCCAATGTTACGCCGCAGAGGGGATTCTTTATGCCGTTCACGGTGAAAAACGCGTCTTTTGTGATCTCGAAGCTTCGTATGCCGAAGGTGCACGACGTCGTGTCAAGCACGAAAGAATCGCGGCGGATGGATACCTCTAACGTGTACGTGGCGGGGGAGTGCGGGCCGTCCCAGAGCTCGGGCGCTTCGAGGATGAATTCCGTTTTCGGCGCGGTCGGTTTTTCCGTGCGGCTTTCCACCGTTCTTCCCTTCGGGTCGAGGAGCGTGAACACCACCACGTCGTAATTATTCGGATTGTCGATCTCCGCTTTCGCGGCGATATGCGCCGTCATGCCGTTGATTACGGTTCGGACGCTCACACCGGGATCGCCGTCGGAAAGAAGTCCGAAATGCGTTTTGTCGGTCATGATCATCTTTGCGCCGCCGAAGGCGAAAGTGCCGTCGGCACGTTTTACCGGAGCGATTTCTATTTTTATCACGTTTTCTTCCTTCTGACGGATATGAGCCGTCAGATCGATGCGCGTGCGGGCGTAAACGCTTTTGAGGGAAGCTGCCTTCTCTTCGTTGCAGAAAACGTCGTATCTGCCGGAAAGCGCGTCGAGTTCAAGAAAGAAGCAGTTTTTTTCCGTTTCTTCTTCGGGCGTGAAAAAGCATTTTAAAACGAGCTTTTCCGGAACGTCGGAAAAAGGCAGGATCAGCGGCAGACGCGTTTTTTTTTCTCCGCCGTCGAATATGTTTTCATGGAAGCTTTCCGAAAGCTCATAATATTTTCTCATTTTTTACCTCTTTTACGGTTTCAGTTCAGCGCAGAGCTCCACCGGACAATGGTCGGAGCCGAAGATCTCACTGTGGATATCGGCGCTCACGAGCCTGTCCCGCAGACGGTCGCTCGCCACGAAATAGTCGATCCTCCACCCCGCATTATTCGCGCGTGCGTTATAACGGTAGCTCCACCAGGAGTATCTGCCCTCGGCGTCCGGATAAAACCAACGGAACGTATCGGTGAAGCCGTTTTCGGTAACGGCGGTGAATTTTTCCCTTTCCTCGTCCGTAAAGCCCGCTTTTCCGCGGTTCGGCTTCGGATTTTTCAGGTCGATCTCTTTATGCGCCACGTTCAGGTCGCCGCACCAGATCACGGGTTTCGTTTCGTCGATCCGCTTCATGTACGCAAGAAAATCGTCTTCCCATACCTGCCGGTAGGCAAGGCGGGAGAGATCCTCTTTTGCGTTGGGCGTATACACGGTCACGAGCCAGAATTCCTCAAATTCAAGGGCGATCACTCTGCCCTCGTGGTCGTGCTCGTCGATACCCATGCCGTAACGGACGCTCAGAGGCTTATGACGGGTGAAGATGCAGGTGCCGGAATAACCCTTTTTGTCGGCGTAGTTCCAGTAGCTTTCATAGCCGTCGAAGCACAGGTCCATCTGACCGGCCTGCAGCTTGGTCTCCTGCAAACAGAAAAAATCCGCGTCCAGGGAGGAAAATATATCCGCGAAACCCTTGCCCGCGACCGCCCGCAGACCATTTACGTTCCATGAGATGAATTTCAGCATACGCACCACGCCTTTTTTTGAATCATAATTATTTTTATAATAACATAACGCGTGTTTTTTATCAATAATATATCTGCAAAAATGCGTCGGAAATGAAATGAAAAAAGCCGTCCTGTACGGACGGCTGTCGGAAGCGGGATCAGGCGGTTCTTCTGAAAAGACCGAAGAACCAGTTGAAGAGGTTCAGAAAGAAATTCGCGAAGTTCATAAGGAAATCCTTTACGCTCGCGAGGGATTCATCCTGCAGGTTGTAAACGGTGACAACGGTGTCGCTGGTAACGTTCGTAAGACAGTAAACACCGTCTGCGTCGGGAGAAAGCACCGTTCCGGGGGCGTCTCTGCCCTGGAGAACGTCAACGTAAATGCTTTCGGGATAAGCCTTGAGCATGGTAGTCTGATCGAAAGCATAGGAACCGTTGGGAACGACAACGAAATAGAAATTGTCACCCTCGGCAACGTAGTAGGAATCTTCGGTAACGAACGTACCGTCTTCGTTCTTTTCTACGGGGTATTTCACGGGAACGATGATCATGCGGTTGGCGGTTTCTTCTTCAAGATTGACCGAATAGGTATTTTTATACCCGTCGGCGGCGAAGCCTAAGCAGCCGAACACGGAAAGAAGCATGAGACTGGCAAGGAATACGGATATGATCTTTTTCATATAAACAAGTCCTTTCGGAATATTCTTATACAACGTTATTATAAAATATATTTTTGCAAAAAGCAATCGTTTTTTACGATAAAAATTTACAGCGCTTCGATCACAATCACGTATTCGCCTTTCGGACGTTCAAGCGTGTATTTTTCCGCGGCGGCTCCGAGGGTCGTCACTTCGCAGTATTCTGCGGGCTTGGTGATCTCTTTAACGAGAGCGCAGGGGCGGTCTCCGAGCGTCCTATATAAGTCGTTCAGCGTGGCGGGAAGCTTTTTCGCCGCCTCATAGAAGACTAAAGCTCGTTTTTCGTCTTTCAATCCGGCAAGATGTTTTATCCTGTTCGGCTTGTTCACGGTCAGGAAACCCTCGAAGGTGAATCGTGAAACGTTGAGTCCGCACACCGATAAAGCGGCGATCGCGGCGCAGGGGCCCGGCAGCGACTTAACGACCACGCCGTTTTTGCGGCAGAACGCGATGAATTCAAAGCCGGGATCGGAAATAACGGGCATTCCCGCGTCGCTCACGAGAGCGCAGGTGCCCCCCTGCAGAAGGATCTCGGCGGGACTCGGCCCGTCGGCACATTCCGAAAAATCGGCGTACAGGACACACCGCTTTTCGATGCCGAGGTGCTTTAACAGCTTCACCGTGACACGCGGGTCTTCGGCGCAGATGATATCAACTTTTGCGAAGGTTTCGGCGGCCCGTAAGGAAATATCACCGTAATTCCCTATCGGTACGCCGACCACGAATAGTGTTCCTGCCATTGAACTCCCCTTAAATACCATAAAACTAAAAACTTAAAACTTAAAACTGAAAACTTAAAACTGAAAACTCTCATTTTCTGTAACTTCCGATGATCCGTTCCATTTCCTCACTTTCGATGTGAAGCTCGGGTTCCGTGACGAGACCGGGCATCCTGCCCTTTTTCCCTTCCAGTAAAAAGAGCCACGGCGCTTTTCCGTCGCGCTGGGAAACGAAGCGGAGACGCTTCGGCTCCAAATCGGCGTTATGCATGGCGATCATCGCCTCGGTCAGCCGTTCCGGACGGAGACAGATGCAAAACCGTCCGCCCGTTTTCAGAAGCTTCCCGGCGGAAACGCACAGATCCTCTAAAGAGAGCTGTGTTTCGTGCCGTGCGATCTTATCGGCGTCGGAAGCGCTCATGATGCCCTTCCCTTCGGGCGTGTAGGGCGGATTCATCGTCACGCAGTCGAAAACGCCGAACGGAAGCTTACCTTTCAAATCCCGCAGATCGCCCTCGATCAGCGTGAAACGGTCTTCAAGACCGTTTAAGACAACGGAACGCTTCACCTGATCGCAGGCAAGCGTTTGCAGCTCTACGGCGTGTACCGCCTGCGTGCCCTCCCGCAGCCAATAAAAAGGGATGATGCCGCAGCCCGTACCGAAGTCGCAGCACACGTCTTTTTTCTTTACACACGCAAACGCCGCCAGCAGCAGCGCGTCCGTACCGAAGGTGTGCTCCGGGGAAACGATAAGCTGAAGGCGGTCGTTTATGTATTCGATATGTTCTTTTTCGCGCAGTTCCATTTTATACGCGGCTCTTCTTGAGTACGAGCGCTACCGCTACGACCGCGCCGCCGGAGATCACGAGGATGATGATACCGATGATCATTTTGGCGGAAACGCCGTCCTGCAGGTCTTCGTCGTCATAGTCGTTCACGACGGGATTGAAATCACTGGGCATGAGCTGCGACACCGTTTCACTCACGACGGGCACGTACTGATAGCTGCTCGTTTCGTAAGGATTGGTGGTCGTCAGATAGGGATTGGTCGCGTAAGGGTTAGTGGTATACGGATTCGTGGTATAGGTCTGCGCGCCGCTGTAGATCGTGGTGGGGGGATAGTAGGGAGCCGTTGTGGGCGGTTCGGTGGGCGGCGTGGGCAGAGTGGTGGTCTCCTCGGGGAGAGTAGTGCTCTCTTCGGGCGCGGTGGTGGTGGGCAGCGTGGGGATCTCCGGCGCTGCGGTGGTGGGGATATCCTCACCGGCGAGTATGGCGGTGATCTTATCGAGAATGTCGGGGCTGAAGAGATCTTCCGTGATGGAGCTTCTTCCGCCGAAAAGAGAACTGATGGCATTGCTCAGAGCGTCGTCGGACGCGCCGCCGGCACCGCCGAGCAGCTCGCGGAATTTATCGAGACCGTTGCCGGAGAGGATATCGCTGAGATTCAGCGAATCGTTCCCGCCGAAAAGAGAATCGAGAATACCGTCCAGGCTGTCCTCATCCACGTCGTTGCCGCCGAGTCTGCCCCAAAAACTGCTGAGTATGTCCGTGGCATAAACAGGGGTGAGCATGGCGAACAGCATAAGCGCCGCAAGCATCAGTGCGATCAATTTTGTCTTTTTCATGTCTATCATCCTAAATTCACATAATAAGCATGTATATAATATAACGCGTCAGCTTAAAAGTCAATTAAAAAAATTTACCGCAGGGAAGGAAAAATATTTCAGTTTCCGTATATCCCGTTGAGCCAGCGGATAACGTGCGAGGCGAAGCCGTGGTTGCAGCTCGCGCGGTCGCTCATGTTTTCCCAGAGGGTGCCCGTGGTCTTTGCCATCGGCAGGAAGAAACTCGTGATCTCGTCGGTCAGCTTTTCGTATTGACCGTCCTCATAAAGGAGATCCAATCGGAGATAGTTGCCGATAAAGGCGTTTGCGCGCGGAATATCGGGGTACTTGTCTTCCTTTTCGCGCACAGGACCGAATTCGTTCATGAGCGTATCCCACAGCTCCGGATGCGTTTCCTTCGTCGCGGTTTTTGTAAAGAACGCGTAATACTGGCAGGTCTCCGTGCGGTTCGTCGTGTTCACCGCTTTCCCGTTTTCGTCAAGCAAGGCGTTGTCGATGAAGAACGCGCCGTCGAAGGCTTTTTGCCGGATCGTCTCCCGGAGCTTCGCCGCCTTTTCCGCGAACGTCTTATCACCGTACAACTCCGAAAGCGCGTCGAGGAACGAGGCGTAGAGCATGTTGGACGGATAGTTCACGTCCTGTACGAACGAGTTCGCTTCCGACCATTCGACGAACACCCAGCTGTCGAGCTTCTGGAGAAGTCCGTCGGCGTTTTCGTATTTCTCAAAGAACGCGGCGAGCTTATAAAGCCGTTCCTTTGCCGCCGCAATGAGCTCCGTATCGCCGCTGCGCAGGAAGTATTCGCGCATTTCGAGCACGTACCACATGCTCCAGTTCGGTATGTAACAGCCGTCCGGATGATCGGCGGGGTAGCACATCGGGAGCATCCCTTCGGAAATGCCGCCGAAGCTCTCGGGCAGAATGAAATTTTCGAGGAAGTTGTTTTCCACGGGGCTTTCCCCGGTGAGCGCTTTTTCCACGCGCGAGGTGAAGAAGCTGTCGCACAGCCAGCCGGCGCGCTCGCGGGAGGGGCAGTCCATGAAGATATCGGTAGCGTTCTGTACGAAGGATTCGTAAGCCGCGTCGTAAATTTTTTGAAGCTCGGGGGTGGGCATCGTTTTTCTGTTCACGGTCAGCGTTTCGTCGTAGGTCTCACGCAGCTGGGAAACGTTCGATACCGTGCAGGCGCCCTCGAGAGCGATGATCTGGATATACTGATAAGTATAGGGCTCGAAGGAAACGAGCTCATAGCTTTTTCCGCCTTCGAGCGCCCACGTGACCACGTTCGCACAGCCGTCGCGTCCGGGATCGGGGATGCCGCCTTCGGGCAGTTTTTCGTTGAATACGGCGTAAAGGATCACGTCGTCCTCCGCCTTTACGTTCAGCTTGATGAAGCCGCTCGTGTTCAGACCCATGCCGCACACGGCGTAGCTGTTTTTCATCAGCTCAAAAGGACGGAAGCCGCTGCCGGGCGTGCCGCCTTCGGAGAAGCGGAGCGAATAGACCTCGTTCACGACCGACTGCATGAGTTCGTTTTCGCGGAAGCCTTTCAGATTTTCCGAAATGTTTTTCAGGCTCCTGTCGGTGAATTCCCGTTCGGGAGCCGCATGGGTGCACAAGCCGAAGCTGATGAGTTTTTGCGCCGGTATCTCACGGTAGCGGCAATAAGGCACGCGGCGTTCGATGAATTCGCCGGCGGGGGCGGCCGTAAGCTTTACGCAGGCGGGCGCGTAGTCCGGTTCGGTGAAAAAGGCGTTGCTGAAAACGGAGTAAACGTAGCTCTCGGTAAACGGACGCTGGAAGCTGTAGCGCTGTACTTTTCTCACGCGTTCGGCGTAGGGGATCGCCTCAAAGCCTTTCTCGGTGCCGGTGGCGTATTCCACGCCGTTTTCTCCGAGGATCTCGGCGCAGAGGAAAGAAGAGCCGTCCGTGAGATAATAGCTGTTCGCGTTGTAGCCCGCAACAATGACGCATACGCAGTTCACGTCGGCGGTGAGCACGTCCCCGAGACGGTATTCACTGACGCGGGAAAAACCGTGCGCGGCTCTCGCCGGACCCTCGGCGAAAAATTTCCCGTTGACAAAAATCTGATATTTTGTATGTCCGGTGACACGAAGCTCCTTTTTCCCTTTCCGCACTTTTGCGCGGAAAACGAGCGAATAGTTCATTTCCGTTTCTTTGCCCTGTTCCCAAACGGGCTTTGCTTCGTCGAATACGTATTTCTTTGAAAGTGACATTGTTTTTCTCTCCTTATATGATCGGTAAATTTTTTTGTTCGAAGCACAAGCGAACAAGTCACCGCGTAGGGGCCGCGGTCTCGCCACGGGCACAGCCCTGCTCGGTCGGTTCGGCGGCTCTGACAGTCCACCGGACTGTCATTCAGTACCGCCTCACCCCGGCGTGCCCGCAAAGGAACGCCCGGAGGGCAACGGAAGAAATAAATAACTGATTGCTTATTTCCGTTGTAATTGCACGGTTTACAGACTTTTTTCGCTGCACAAGTTACTTATGTTTCGTAGTGCTCCGCACGCTCCCATGCGGTTCGCCGAGGGCGGCGAACCCTACGTGCTCCCGCAACTACTCCGCCCGCTAAACTGCAATTTAGCGTTTTAACCGTCCAGCAGGAATTTGAGTGCCTTCAAAAACGCCTCGTCCTGCTCCTTCGTTCTCTTTTTCGGTCCCTTCGTTCTGCCGCCCGCCATGCGTATCTCCTTGCCGACGTAGCGTGTGTAAAGCAAATTTTCGATATTTTTATTGCTGTATATCAGTCCGTTCTGATTGAGCGCCCGGCACTTTTTCGCAAGGCACATCGCGGCGAGACCGTAGTCCTGCGTGACGGCGATATCGCCCTCTTCCGCGAGCGACACCACCTTGTAATCCGCGCTGTCCGCGCCCTTGTCCACGGTCACGGTGCGGCAGCCCTCGAGCTCGATAAAATGTGCCGTGTCGCACACGACGATACATTCGAGGCCTCTTTTTTTCGCTTCCTCCGCCGCGAGCCGCGTTACCGGGCAGGCGTCGGCGTCGATGACGATCTTCATTCTCATCCCCGTCTTTTAAGAATAATTTTACTCTGCTATTCTAATATATCGCCTGTCATTTTGCAATAGGCGCGGCGGGAAATGACAATGAAAATTGTTTTATATAATAAATATTTATCTAATACTTGATTTTGGGCGGACGAGTGTATATACTATATAAGATTTCTTTTATAAAGGGGGAACTGTGCCGTGACGAAAAAGGAACGTGCTCTGAAAAGTGTGGAGGCGCTGAAAACGCTGTATACGGAAGGGCTTTGCTCGCTGGAGGCGGACGATCCGTTCAAGCTTCTGATCGCCACCCGTCTTTCGGCGCAGTGCACCGACGCGCGCGTGAACCTTGTAACGCCCGTGCTGTTCGCGAAATATCCCGATGCCGCGGCGCTCGCGCAGGCGGACGTTCCCGACGTGGAGGAGATCATCCATTCCTGCGGCTTCTTCTGGCAGAAGGCGAAGGACATCGTGGGTACGGCCAGACGCATCACAGAGGAATTCGGCGGCGTCGTTCCCGATACGATCGAGGTGCTCACCACGCTTCCCGGCGTGGGCAGGAAGACCGCCAACCTGATCGTGGGCGACGTGTACGGCAAGCCCGCCGTGGTCGCGGACACGCATCTCATCCGTATTTCCAACCGTCTCGGACTCGTTGACACCAAAGACCCGCTGAAGGTGGAAATGCAGCTCAGAAAGCTTCTCCCGCCCGAAGAAAGCAATAATTTCTGCCACCGGTGCGTGCTGCACGGCAGAGCGGTGTGCGATTCCCGCCGCCCGAAGTGCGGGGAGTGCGTGCTGCGGGAGTTCTGTCCGTCGGCAGAGAAAGAAAACGAAAAATAAATCCATTTACATATTTTCCCAAAGGAGTTTGTTGAACAGATGTCATTACTCACAAAGATTTTCGGCGATTATTCACAGAAGGAGCTCAAAAGGATCGCTCCGCTCGTTAAAAAAGTGCTCGACCTCGAGGAGGAATACTCGAAGCTGACCGCCGACGAGCTGAAAGCCAAGACCCCGGAATTCAAACAGCGTCTCGAAAACGGCGAGACGACCGACGATATCCTGCCCGAGGCGTTCGCGGCGTGCCGCGAGGCGGCGTGGAGAGTGCTCGGCATGAAGCATTTCCCCGTACAGATCCAGGGCGGCATCATCCTGCATCAGGGGCGTATCGCCGAGATGCGTACCGGCGAAGGCAAGACCCTCGTCGCCACCCTTCCCGCGTATCTGAACGCGCTCACTGGCAACGGCGTGCATATCGTTACCGTAAACGATTACCTCGCGAGGCGCGACTCCGAGTGGATGGGCAAGGTGTTCCGCTATATGGGCCTTTCTGTCGGCCTCGTCATCCACGATACCAAGGATAAGCAGGCGGCGTACAACGCCGATATCACCTACTGCAACAATACCGAGCTCGGCTTCGATTATCTGCGCGACAACATGGCGCAGTATAAACGGCAGAGATGCCAGCGCGGGCAGGCCTACGCCATCGTGGACGAGGTGGACTCCATCCTCATCGACGAAGCGCGTACTCCGCTTATCATTTCCGGTAAAGCGGAAAGCTCCTCCGATATGTACAAGCGCGCCGACGATCTCGCGAAGACCATGAAGGTCTTCCGCATCAAAGAAGTGGACGCGAAGAAGAGCTTCGAGGAGATCGCTGACGAGGACGTCGATTACATCGTGGACGAAAAGGCGAAGACCGCCACGCTCACGAAGCACGGTATCGCGCGCGCCGAGAAATTCTTCGGGATCGACAACCTCATGTCCGAGGAAAACCTTTCCATTTCCCACCACGTCAACCAGGCGATCAAAGCCAGAGGCGTCATGCGCGCCGATATCGACTATATCGTAAAGGACGGCGCCGTTTACATCGTAGACGAATTCACCGGACGCATCATGTTCGGCAAACGCTATAACGAAGGCCTCCATCAGGCGATCGAGGCGAAAGAGGGCGTTGAACTCGGCGACGAGACCAAGACCCTCGCCACCATCACCTATCAGAACTATTTCCGCCTTTATAAAAAACTTGCCGGTATGACCGGTACGGCCATGACCGAGTCGGACGAGTTCAACGAGATCTATTCTCTCGACGTGATCGAGATCCCCACCAACAAGCCGATGATCCGTACGGATAACCCCGACGTCATGTATATGACCGAGAAGGAAAAGTTCGACGCCATCATCGAGCAGATCAAAGAGTGCCACGAAAAGGGTCAGCCCGTGCTCGTCGGCACCATCAGCATCGAAAAATCCGAGCAGTTCGCCGCCGCTCTGAGAAGAACGGGCATAAAGCACGAGGTGCTCAACGCAAAGAACCATGAAAAGGAAGCCGCCATCATCGCGCAGGCGGGCAAGCCCGGCGCCGTTACGATCGCTACCAACATGGCGGGGCGCGGTACCGATATCATCCTCGGCGGCAACGCCGATTTCATGGCGAAGACCCAGCTTTCCAAGCTCGGCTATCCCGATGAACTCATCGCGGAGGCCGACAGCTTCTACGATACCGAGGATGAAGCCATCCTCGAAATAAGAAACGCCTTTGAAGAGCTCAAAAAGCAGTATAAGACCGAGATCGAGGGCGAAGCCGACAAGGTGAGACAGGCGGGCGGTCTGTTCATCATCGGCACGTCCCGTCACGAGTCCCGCCGTATCGACAATCAGCTGAGAGGCCGCGCGGGCCGTCAGGGCGACCCCGGCGAATCCCGCTTCTACCTCTCCACCGAGGACGAGCTGATCCGCGTATTCGCGAATCAGACCTTCTTCACCCGTCTCACCGGCAGCAAGTATCTCGAAGGCGCCACCATTGATTTCAAGATCTTCTCCTCCGCCGTCGAAAGAGCCCAGCGTACCGTGGAGGGCAATAACTTTGCCGCCCGTAAAAACGTATTGCAGTACGACGACGTTATGAATACGCAGAGAGAGGTCATCTACGGTCAGCGCAACAAGGTGCTCGACGGTGTGGATATGGACTCCACCATCCGCAAGATGATCGGTGATTCCATCGCCGAAAACGTGTCGTTCTGCTGCGCCGGTTCCGATCCCGACCACTGGAACAAGCAGGAGCTTTCCAATAAATACGGCTGGCTCCTCGGAGAAACGGAACTTCCCGAGGTCAGAAACGCCGATGAATATACCGGATTCCTCTCGGATATGGCGTTCGCGCGGCTCGATGAAAAGGCCGCTTCGGTGGATCCCGAGCTCTTCAAGCAGTTTGAGCAGGCGGCTCTTCTTCGCTGCGTGGATATCCACTGGATGGATCATATCGACGCGATGGATCAGCTCCGTCAGGGCATCCGTCTGCGCGCCTACGCGCAGCACGATCCCGTCGTTGCCTACCGGCAGGAGGGCTACGATATGTTTGAGGAGATGAACACGCTCATCCGCGAGGATACCGTCACCATGGTGCTCACCGCGAAGCTTGTGGACAGATCCGCCGAGCGTCAGAGCACCGTCACCATCACTTCCACCTCCACGGAGGGCGACAGAAGCGTCAAGAAAAAACCCGTGAAGCGTGCGGCTCCCAAGGTGGGCAGAAACGATCCGTGTCCCTGCGGCAGCGGCAAAAAGTATAAGCAGTGCTGCGGCAGATAAATCGAAAAAGGTGAAATGATGGCCCCTCAGTATAACGGCAATTCCCCCTATTACGGCGCTCACTCTCCCGCTCCGGTAAAGGAGCCGTTTTTCCGGCGGCTTCTCCGTTCATCAGAATACGCGCCGTTCCGTGAGCTTTTCGTAACGAGCCTTATCATCGGTCTCGGCTTTCTTGCCTACCCCGCTCTGGCCGATATCTACGTTTACGTTATATCGAACGTTCCCGGTATGCTCAGAGCGTACACGGAAGACCTCACGTTCGGATATCTGTGCGATATCGTATATTCATTCATGTGCGTGGGCTTCCCGTTTCTGCTCGTGTATATCATGCTCTCGGCTTCCGGACGGTATCCCGGAGAGCTTCCCGCAGGGAAGGTGCGTTCCCCCCGCGCGGCGTTCATCCTGATATTCGCCGGCCTCGGCGTCTGCTTCGCGGGCGACCTCGTGTCGGGCTATCTTACCTCGTTTTTCCAGAGCTTCGGTATGGAGTTCTATTCCTATCAGCAGGCGTTAGAAGGGGAAGAAATTCCCGCAGGCGCCGTCGGAGGGCTCGTGTATCTTCTGCGTACCGCCCTCGTGCCCGCGCTCATCGAGGAATTTGCTCTGCGCGGAGTGGTGCTCCAGAGCCTGCGGAAATACGGCGACTGGTTCGCGATCGTCGTGAGCGCCGTGATGTTCGGACTCATGCACGGCAATATGACGCAGATGCCCTTCGCGCTCATCGCGGGCGTGGCTCTCGGCTATTGTTTCGTGGTCACGGGCAGCATCTGGCCGAACGTGATCATCCATTTTATGAATAATTTTGTAGCGGTCGTGTATACCGTGCTCGTGAACCGTTTAGGCGACGGCGCGGGCATGATCTTCAATCTTGCCGCTGTCTACGGCTTCATAGGCGTCGGTATCGTTGCGGTCGTCGTTTATTGTGTGAAAAATCCCCGTTTCGCAAGGCTGTATCCGAGCGAATATTACGGTCAGAAGAAAAAAGCGCGAGCGTTTTTCCTCGCTCCCACCACGCTTATCGCGGTGGTGATCCTGCTCGGATACGTTTATCGGGATATCGTCAGATGAGGAGGCGCCTTTTATGAATTATGAAGAGATAACCTCCCGCGCGAATCCTAAAATAAAGGATGCCGCCCTGCTGCTCACCCCGCAGGGACGCAAAAAAACGGGACTGTTTCTTACGGAGGGCGCGAGGCTCTGCGCCGACGCCGTATCCTCCGGCATTTGTGCCGTCGCTTTCTTCTGCACGGAAGAAGCCGCGGCGAAGTATCCCAAGGCGTTCGCCGTCTGTTCGGAAAACGCCGCGAAAACCTATATCATCAACGAAAGCGTGGCGCAGAAGCTGTCCGACACGTCCGATACGCAGCAGATGTTTTGTGTGTGCCGGAAACGTTCGGAAACGGAAGAAAGACCGATCGCGTCCGACGGCTTTTACGTCATGACCGAAAACGTCCAGAACCCCGATAACCTCGGCGCGGCGGCACGTTCGTGCGAGGCGCTCGGCGCGGACGGCCTCATCGTCGCCGCGGGGTGCGATATCTATTCCCCGAAGGCGTTGAGAGCCTCGATGGGCGCCCTGCTCCGGCTCTGTGTCATCCGCGTATCCTCCGCCCCCGAAACGATCGAAAAGCTCAAGGCGGGCGGCATGAAGATATTTTCCACCGTCGTTGATCCCGATGCCGAAAGCATCGTTTCCGCCGATAAAACGGGCGGCTGCGTGTGCGTGATCGGCAACGAGGGAAACGGCGTGAGCGAAGAGGTGAAAGCGCTCAGCGATCACCTCATCACCATTCCCATGAAGGGCAGAGCCGAATCGCTCAACGCGGCGGCCGCCACCGCCATCACGGTGTGGGAATTCGTGAAAAACAGATAAAAAAGAAGGAGGCGGGCGCGCCGTGCTCCGCGACGGTACTCTCGATTGGGTAAAACTGAATATTTCGGTCGCCGCGGGTGTGAAAACGTGTGCTCTCGTGTCTTATTTCGGGTCGGCGTCGGCCGTCTATGCCGCCGGAAAGGAAGCGGTGCTCCGATGCCGCATGACGGACAAGACAACAGTTGATGCCATTTTTTCCGCCGATGAGAAAAAGGCGCTCGACGTGATCGCCGTATGCGAAAAAAACGGCTGGCATATCATAGACAGAGACAGCCGCTTTTATCCGGAAGCTTTGAAGGGCATAAAGGACGCGCCGTTCGTGCTCTACTGTGCGGGCGATCCGGCGATCCTTGCCAAAGAGCCGAAAATTTCGGTGGTGGGCACGAGAAATCCCACCGATAAGGGTCTGATGTCCGCCTATATGCTCGCCTGCTGTCTGTCCTCGCTGAACGTCGTAACGGTCAGCGGCGGCGCTCTCGGGATCGACTCGGCTTCGCACGAGGGCGCGCTCACCGGAAACGGAGGCACGCTCGCGGTGCTCGGAAGCGGTCTCGGCGCGGAATATCTGCCCGAAAACACTTTTCTGCGGAGAAGGATCGAGAAAAACGGCGCGCTCATTACGGAGCAGCCGCCGTTCGAGGAGCCGACGCGCTATTCCTTCCCGCGGCGCAACCGCATCATATCGGCGCTTTCCCCCGCCACGGTGGTCGTAGAATCCGGTGTAAGGGGCGGTTCGCTCATCACCGCCGACCTCGCGAAGCGGCAGGGCAGGAGAGTTTACTGCTTCGCCGAGAATATCGTGAAGAGTTCGGGGTGCTCGGAACTGCTGAAAAACGGCGCGTATCCGTTTTCCGTTCCCGGCGACCTGCTTACGGGCTTCGGCTTCGTCCCGGCCGCGGGAAGCTACGACGAGGTGTATATGAACGCGGATATGCACAACGACGGCATAAAAGGCGTACACGTCATAAAGCCCTCTACCATGACCGCCGACAGCTTCGCCGCCTACAACGGCATCACGCCCGACGAAGCGCGGAGAGTGATGGGTGCTCGGCTGAAACAGCCCTCCGGCCTCCCCGGGAAAAAAGAGAAAAAACCGGCGGAAAAGATCCCGTCGGAGTTTAGACCTCCCGCAAAGAAAAAGACGGAGACAAAACCTCCCGTCCCGCTTTCCCCCGCAAGGGAAGAGAAAAAAGAAACGCCCCCGCCGGAATACCTTTCCGACGAGGCGAAAAAAGTACTGGCGGCGCTCACCGACGAACCGCGGTACTTTGATGAGATACAGTACGTTACCTCACTTCCGGCGCAGGACGTCATGACGGCGGTCACGGAGCTTGAGCTCGAAGACCTTGCCGCTCTGCATCCCGGCAACCGGGTGAGCAGAATATAAATATTATTTTCAGGAGAACGATATATGTCCGTATTAGTGATAGTTGAGTCACCGGCGAAAGCAAAAACCATCAAAAAGTATCTGGGCGCTGGCTACGAGGTCAAGGCGTCCATGGGTCATATCCGTGACCTGTATTCCACCAAGCTGAGCGTGGACGTGAAGAAGGACTTCGAGCCCGACTACACGGTAATAAAAGGAAAGGAAAAGCTTCTTTCAGAGCTTACGGCTCTCGCAAGGAAGAGCGACTTCGTCTATCTCGCGACCGACCCCGACCGCGAAGGAGAAGCCATTTCCTGGCATCTTGCCACCATGCTCGGCCTTGACATGAACAAGAAAAACAGGGTCAAGTTCAACGAGATCAACAAGAGAAGCGTGGAGGCGGGCATTGCGAATCCCGAGAAGATCGACATCGACCTCGTGAACGCGCAGCAGGCGAGAAGAATTCTCGACCGTCTGGTCGGCTATCGTCTTTCCCCGTTCATTTCGCAGAAGATCCGCCGCGGCCTTTCCGCCGGGCGCGTACAGAGCGTAGCCGTAAGGCTCATCGTCGACAGGGAAGAGGAGATCGGTAAATTCGTCCCCGAGGAATACTGGAGCGTGGACGCGGTACTGAACGCGCCGCCCTCCAAAAAGCAGTTCACGGCGGCGTTTTCCGGCGATGAAAACGGCAAGGTGAAGCTTGCCTCGAAAGAAGATACCGACGCGGTGCTTGCCCGTCTTGAAAATGCGGAGTACAGCGTTGCCTCCGTAAAGAAGGGCGTCCGCAAAAAGCAGCCGTCGCCTCCCTTTACCACCTCCACTTTGCAGCAGGAAGCGTCCCGCCGTCTGAATTTCACGGCGAAGCGCACCATGAAGATCGCGCAGGAGCTCTACGAGGGCGTTGACGTGGAGGGCTACGGCACCGTGGGTCTCATCACCTACATGCGTACCGACTCTCTGAGAATATCCGAAGAATCCCGCGCGGAGGGAAATAAATATATCGAAGCCAACTACGGCGCGAAATATCTCCCCGAAAAGCCGCGGTATTTCAAGACCAAGGCGGGCGCGCAGGACGGCCACGAAGCGATCCGTCCCTCCATCCCGTCCCTCTCTCCGGAGGAGGCGAAGTCCTCTCTTACCGCCGAGCAGTATAAGCTCTATTCTCTTATCTGGCGGCGCTTCACGGCTTCTCTTATGGCGAACTGCCTGCAGGATACCGTGAAGACCGAAATACACGCCGTGCGCAACGGCGACGAGTCCCGCTACTGCGTATTTACCGCCAACGGCTATACCACCCGTTTCGACGGCTATACCGTACTGTACGACAACAATACCGACGACGAGGAGGAGCAGTCCTCTCTGCCCGAGCTTTCCGAGGGTAAGGCGCTCAAACTCAGAGAGCTGAAAAACGAGCAGCATTTCACGCAGCCTCCCATGCGCTATACGGAAGCTTCGCTCATCAAGGCGCTTGAGGAGAGCGGCATCGGCCGTCCCAGCACCTACGCCTCCATCATTTCCACCATCCTCGACCACGGCTACGTCGTCAGGGAGTCCAAAAAGCTGCTGGCGCCCACCGAACTGGGTACGGCGGTCACCGATCTCCTGAAAGAAAAATTCCCGAAGATCGTGAATACGAAATTCACCGCCGGTATGGAAAACGACCTCGATAAGATCGAGGCGGGCGGCTATGATTATATAAAGATGCTCCACGTTTTCTACGACGAATTCGAGGATACGCTTTCCAAGGCGAAGTCCTCCATGGAGGGCGTGAAGATCAGCCTCGAAGAGGACAAGACCGATATCCCCTGCGAAAACTGCGGCGCGATGATGGTGGTCAAGGTAGGCCGCTTCGGCAAATTCCTTGCCTGCCCCAATTATCCCACCTGCAAGACCACCAAGCCCTATATCGTGGAAACGGAAGGCCGCTGTCCGCAGTGCGGCGCTACCGTCATCAGCCGCAAGTCCAAAAAGGGACATACCTTCTTCGGCTGTTCGGGCTATCCGTCCTGCAAATTCATGACGTGGGATACCCCCACCAACGAGACCTGCCCGAAGTGCGGCAAAACGCTGTTCAAGGCGCGCGGCGGCATCGTTCACTGCCTGGACGAAAGCTGCGGCTACGAGACGAAGGCGGGAAGGAACAAGAACAAAGACGATGAATGATCACGTTACGATAATCGGAGGCGGCTTCGCCGGCGTAGAAGCGGCGCGGCAGCTTACGAAAAGAGGGATAAAGGTGCGGCTTTATGAAATGAAGCCCGTGCGCTTTTCTCCCGCGCATAAAAGCGAGAAGCTCTGCGAGCTCGTGTGCTCCAATTCCTTCAAGGCGGAGCGCCCGGATTCCGCGGCGGGACTTCTCAAAAACGAAATGAAGGCTCTCGGCTCGATCTGCGTGGAATGTGCCGAAAAGACGCGCGTTCCGGCGGGCGGCGCCCTTGCCGTGAACAGGGACGATTATTCCGCTCTCGTTACCCGGATCATCGAAAGCGATCCGCTCATCGAGATCGTCCGCGAGGAAGTGACGGCGATCCCGCGCGAGGGGATCGTGATCGTGGCGGCGGGACCTCTCGCCTCCGACGCCCTGAGCGAGGATATCACCCCTCTGTGCGGTGTGCGATTG
>JAZLHN010000233.1:0-2402 GCA_045616815.1 Acutalibacteraceae bacterium | reverse complement strand
CGTGCTTTCCTTCACCGACGGCAAGACCGTTGTTCCCATGGTATCATCTATGGATCACAAGCGCGCCCTCGACAACGATGAAGGCCTGAATACCGGCGGTATGGGGACGATAGCACCCAATCCGTATTACACAAAGACCGTCGCCGACGAATGCATGGAAAAAATATTCCTTCCGACGATCAAGGCTATGAACGCCGAAGGACGTACTTTCAAAGGCTGCCTTTATTTCGGTCTCATGATAACGAAAGACGGCCCGAAGGTGATCGAATACAACTGTCGTTTCGGAGATCCCGAGACCCAGGTCGTGCTGCCTCTTCTCAAAAGCGATCTGCTCACCGTGATGCAGGCGGTCACCAATGAAACTCTTTCCGATTGCAGCGTGGAATTTTATGACAAAAATGCCTGCTGCGTGATCATGGCGTCACAGGGATATCCCGTAAAATATGAAAAGGGATACGAAATAATCGTCCCTGATTTTGACGGCGTTTTCGTTGCAGGAGCGAAATCGGAAAACGGCAAGCTCCTTACCAACGGGGGCAGAGTTTTAGGCGTTACCGCCGTTGCCGATACGCTGAACGAGGCAATAAGCAAAGCGTACAAAAAAACCGAAACGATCCATTTTGACAATGCTTTTTTCCGTCACGACATAGGAAAACGAGCCTTAATGGCGAAAGGACAGTAAGATGGTATACAGAATATTCGTCGAAAAGAAAAAGGAACTTGCAAACGAAGCAAGAGCGCTTTTATCCGATGCCAAAAACATTCTCGGTATATCCGCCCTCACAGACGTTCGTATATTCAACCGTTACGATGCGGAAAACATAACGGAAGAGCTTTTTGATTATGCAGTAAAAACGGTTTTTTCGGAGCCCCAGCTCGACATCGCAACTTCCGAAATCAACGTCCCCGGTGCGGAGGTCTTCGCCGTAGAATATCTGCCCGGTCAGTTCGACCAGAGAGCGGATTCCGCCGCGCAGTGCATCCAGATCATATCACAGGGCGAACGTCCGCTCATTCGCTCCGCCAAGGTATACGCCTTATACGGTGCGCTTTCCGAGAACGACACGGAAGAAATAAAGAAATACGTTATCAATCCCGTGGAAGCAAGGCTTGCGTCTCTCGATAAACCCGCAACGCTGAAAACGGACTACGATATCCCCACCGAAGTCATAACGCTCGACGGCTTCAATGCGCTCGACAATGCGGGATTAAAAGCACTTGTTCACAACATGGGACTTGCCATGGACGAGGACGATATAAAGTTCTGTCAGGATTATTTCAAAACGGAGCATCGCGATCCCACCATTACGGAGATCCGTATGATAGATACCTACTGGTCGGATCACTGCCGCCATACGACGTTCCTTACCGTTATCGACGATGCGAAGTTTGAAGACGAGCTTTTACAGAAGGCTTATGAAGACTATATCGCCGTCAGAAAAGAGCTCGGAAGAACAAAACCCGTATGTCTGATGGATATCGCCACCCTCGCCGTAAAATATCTGAAAAAACACGGCAAACTCGACAAACTCGACGAATCCGAAGAGATAAACGCCTGCACCGTTAAGATCAATATTGAAGCGGACGGCAAAACGGAGCCGTGGCTTCTTTTATTCAAAAATGAAACGCACAATCATCCAACCGAGATCGAGCCTTTCGGCGGCGCGGCGACCTGCATCGGCGGCGCGATCCGAGATCCGCTCTCCGGCAGAAGCTACGTTTACGGAGCCATGCGCGTGACGGGCGCGGCGGATCCCACCGTTCCTGTCAGCGAAACCATTCCCGGCAAACTGCCGCAGCGTAAGCTCGTTACGACCGCGGCGGCCGGCTATTCCTCCTACGGTAATCAGATCGGTCTTGCCACCGGTATCGTTGACGAGATCTATCATCCCGGCTACGCAGCAAAAAGGCTTGAGATCGGCGCCGTCATTGCAGCGACTCCCGAAGAAAACGTACGGCGTGAAACTCCCCTCGCCGGTGACGTCGTTATCTTACTCGGCGGTCGCACGGGACGCGACGGGATCGGCGGAGCGACGGGTTCCTCCAAAGCACACAACGCGCATTCCGTTGAGACCTGCGGTGCCGAAGTACAAAAGGGCAACGCCCCCGAGGAAAGAAAGTTGCAGAGACTCTTCCGTAACAAAGAAGCATGCTTGATGATCAAGCGCTGCAACGATTTCGGCGCAGGCGGTGTGTCAGTTGCCATCGGCGAACTTGCCGACGGTCTCGATATCGACCTGAATGCCGTTCCGAAAAAATACGACGGTCTCGACGGCACGGAAATCGCGATTTCCGAGTCTCAGGAAAGAATGGCTGTCGTCGTTGAAAAAGAAAATGTTGATGCATTCCTTGCGATTGCTGACAAGGAAAATCTTGAAGCTACTCCTGTGGCGGTCGTCAAA
>JAZLHN010000232.1:0-3331 GCA_045616815.1 Acutalibacteraceae bacterium | reverse complement strand
CTCGACGTACTTTTGTACGCCTTCGGGCAAGCAAAAGCAAGGCTGAAGCCTTGCTTTTGCTCAGTTTGTCCGTTCTTCATCTTTTTTTCCTATCCCCTCAAAAGGGGGTGTAAAAAAACGAAAGTTTTTTTACACCCCCTTGTATTAGAAATGTTTCGCACGTTCCCGCGGAAGCCTCCGCCGCTAAACAACAATTTATCGTTCTCATTGGATTTGAAAGGAAGAAAACTCATGTTTGAAATAGAAGGTAAATTCGCGACGGCGATCTGCTGCGCGAATATCATCGAGGTCATCCGGCCCGTCTATTATTTCAAGGCGTCCGGCAAAGCACCGTGGGAAAAATAAGAAATTTATCTTCGACAAATCAACCTCCCGTCCCCCGATCGCGGGGGCGAAAAGTGTTCTTGTTGTATGCAAACTGCTCACAACGCGAGCAGTTTCCTATACAATAAAAAAGATATACCTTGCTTCTTTGTAAGAGGCAGGGTATAATTTTTATGATATCTTTTTATGGGAGGAACGGTATGAAAACGTATAAGGGGGACTACGCGCAGGAGATAGCGTTTCCGCTTTCGGGCATCGGCACGGGCGGCATGAGCATATCCGGTACGGGACATCTCGTCGACTGGGAGCTTGACGGCAGGGCGAACAAAGGCAATTGCAACGAATATACGCATTTCGCGATCAAGGCGGAGCGGAACGGTGAAGTGCTCGACGCGAGAGTGCTGCACGGCGACAAAACGACGGGCCTCTTCGGCTCGGCGCTTGCTTCGCATCACCATTCGTGGGGCTACGGGCAGGGCCCGAACCGCACCACGCTTTCGGGGCTTGCGCATTTTTCCGACACGGAATTCACGGGTGAATTCCCCTTCGCTTCCGTGAAATTCGCCTGCGAAAAAATGCCCGCGGATATCACGCTGAGAGCCTTCAATCCGTTCATTCCGGGCGACGCGGCCAACAGCTCTCTTCCCGCGGCGTTTTTCGAGTGGGAAATAAAAAATATCGCCGAGGAAAAAACGGATTTCACGCTCGCCTTTTCGGTGGGCAACCCCTTCCGCATCTCCGAGGGCGGATATTCCTCTTTTGAAAAAAGAGACGGTTTTTCGTCGATCACGCTGAAAAGCCGCCGTTATGCGCCCGCCGACACTCAATACGGCGAGCTTGCCGTTTCCACAAACGCCGACGATATTTCCTATCAGGAATACTGGTACCGCAGCGGCTGGTTCGACGACGTGACGACCTTCTGGCGCGAGTTTTCCGCTCCCGGACGGCTCAGAAACCGTTGCTACGACGACGATGACCGCCGCGGAAAGCTTGATATCGGCGATATGTGCACGCTGGCGGCGCACGTTTCACTGGCGCCCGGCGAAGGTAAGAAAATACGCTTCGTGCTGGCGTGGTATTACCCGCATTTCGTGAAATACTGGGATGAGGAAAAACCCTCGTGGCGGCACGAATACGCAAGACGTTTCGCTACCTCGGCGGACGTGCTTGCCCATTGCTATGAAAATTACGGAACGCTCTGTGAAAAGTCGGCGCGTTTCGGTGAAGCGCTCGGCGCGATGACCCTGCCCGGCGCCGCCGCCGAGGCTGCCGCGGATAACCTGTGCGTTTTGAAAAGTCCCACCTGCCTGCGGCTCGAGAACGGCGAGTTCTACGCCTTCGAGGGCACGAACGCCCACGACGGGAGCTGTGAGGGCACCTGCGACCACGTATGGGGCTATCAGTACGCTCTGCCGTTTTTGTTCCCGGAATTCGCGCGGCAGACGCTCGAGATCGACTATACCTACAATCTGTTCACCGATAACGGCGAGATGATGTTCCGCACGATGCTGCCTCTCGGAGCGGAAAAATGGGATTTCCGCGCCTGCGTGGACGGGCAGATGGGGTGCGTTTTGCGCGTTTACCGCGAATGGAAGCTCTCCGGCGACGACGAGTGGCTCAGAAGGTTGTGGAGCGGCGTGAAGCTCTCGCTTGAATACGCGTGGAACCCCGGCAACCGCGACCGTTGGGACCCGGAGAAGAGCGGCGTCATCACCGGACGGCAGCACCATACGCTCGATATGGAGCTTTTCGGCGCGAACGCGTGGCTGAACGGCTTCTATCTTGCCGCGCTCAAGGCGGGCGCGGAGATGGCGGAGCATCTCGGCGAAAAAGAGACAGCGGAGGAATACCGCAGAATTTTTGCCAAAGGGCAGGCGTACACCGAAAAAGAGCTTTTCAACGGCCGGCATTATATCCAGAAGATCGACCTTGCCGACAAGGGCGTGTTGGACGCTTTTTCCGATAACGATCCGTGGGTGTACAACTACTGGAACGACGAAAAGAACGAGATAAAATATCAGCTCGGCGCGGGCTGCGAGATCGACCAGCTTCTCGCGCAGTGGCACGCTTCGCTGATCGGACTCGGGGATATTTTCGATCCGGAGCACCGCAAAACGGCGGCGAAGGCGATCTATGATATCAATTTCAAGTCCATGCGCGAGATCAACAATCCCTGCCGTCTGTTCGCCGTGAACGATGAAAAGGGCGTTATGATCTGCGAGTGGGCGGAAAATGAATACAAGCCGCAGATCCCCGTGCCCTATACCGAGGAATTCATGACAGGCTTCGAGTACGCCGCGGCGGGGCTGATGATACAGAACGGCCTCGTGAACGAGGGTACGGAGATCGTGAACTCGATCCGGGATCGCTACGACGGCAAGAAGCGGAATCCCTTCTCCGAGATCGAATGCGGCGCTTCCTATGCGCGCTCGATGGCGAGCTTCGCGCTTCCCGCGATCTATGCGGGCTACCGCTTCGATATGGTGAAAAAAGAAATCGGCTTCAAACCGGTCGTCGACGGGGATCCGTTCGTAAGCTTCTGGTCGGTGGACGGCGCGTGGGGAACGGTGGAGATCGGTGAAAACGGCGTGACCTTGAACGTATCGGACGGCGAGATAGAGCTGAACGCGTTTTACGTTCCTTCGGCGGACTTTGCAGGCGGAGTAACGGGCGTTTCCTGCGATGGGGAAAACGTTCCGTTCACAGTGAGCGGCGATAAGCTGATCTTCGCGGAACAGATAGCTGTGAAAGATAAGCTGGTCATAAGGGTGCCTTCACTAAAGGATAAATCGTCTGAAAACACATCTTTCAGCGAATAACTGCTTCAAAAGCGGTCGGAATACGTCATAATTTTTTGTTTGAAGTGCCAAGCCTTATAAACTTTCGCCCGCCTTTTCAAAGGCGGCAAGGTCAAGGAGCGGCGCTCCTTGTCGCGCTTCGCAAAGCGCGAAATTCTTATGCTTCAAAAAACGCAGGAGGGGAGGAAAAATTATCCGACGGATGATTT
>JAZLHN010000231.1:0-20706 GCA_045616815.1 Acutalibacteraceae bacterium | reverse complement strand
GAGAAGCTCTATGAGAACTATGCTACTCTTATGGACGCTATCCTCAAGGCCAAGCCCGCCGCTGCAAAGGGTCAGTATATCCGCTCCTGCGTCGTTTCTTCGACCATGGGCATCGGCGTTAAGATTAACCCCAACAAGGTTCTTAAGTCCGCTGAATAATTTATCTCAAAAAAGTGTTGACAAAGCATTTGCTTTGTGATACACTTCATACGTTGCTGTTCTTAAGACAGCAGGTGCATTTTGCATAAGGTTTTTACCGCCTGCCGAGGAATGGAGCAAAATTGACTTTATACGTTGATTATGCCCTTTCGCTCGACTACGGCGGAAGGGCAATATTATTTTTAGAGGGCAGGTGAATTCATTTTGCCAAGCGTAAAGGTTTTAGAAGAAAAGAAGGCTCAGGTCGCAGCTCTTAAGGAAAAGTTCGAGGGTGCTGTTGCAGGTGTAGTCGTTGACTACAGCGGTACTACGGTTGCTGATGATACCAAGCTTCGTAAGGAGCTCAGAGAAGCAGGCGTTGAATACAGCGTTGCCAAGAATACTCTTATCCGTATAGCGATCGACGGAACCGCACTTGCAGGCATGGGCGATATCCTCAACGGTACTACCGCTGTTGCCACCAGCAAGGAGGATTACGTTGCTGCTGCGAAGATCCTTTCCAAGTTTGCAGAGTCCCACGACAATTTCAAAGTTAAGGCAGGTTTCCTTGACGGCGAACTTATTTCTCTCGAGAAGTTGGACGAGCTTGCCAAGCTTCCCTCCAAGGAACAGCTCCTTGCAAGCGTCTGCATGGTATTCCAGGCTCCCATGGCTTCCTTCGCACGTGCTATCCAGGCTATTGTTGACAAGGCCGGTGAAGAAGCACCCGCAGCCGAAGAAGCTCCCGCAGCTGAGGAAGCTGCTCCCGCTGAGGCTCCCGCCGAAGCTCCCGCTGCCGAATAAGCAGCCCACTTAATTAAAAAATAACTTACATTGGAGGAAATTTGAAATGGCATCCGAAAAAATAGTTGCTATTGTTGACGAAGTTGCTGCTCTCTCTGTTCTTGAGCTTGCAGAACTCGTAAAGGAAGTAGAAGACAGATTTGGCGTTAGCGCAGCTGCTGCTGTTGCTGTTGCCGCTCCCGCTGCCGGCGCTGCCGCTGCTGTAGAAGAGAAGACCGAATTCGACGTTGTTCTTGCAGGCTTTGACGCTGCTGCTAAGATCAAGGTCATCAAGGTTGTTCGCGAGATCACCGGTCTCGGACTTGCTGAGGCTAAGGCCGCTGTTGAAGGCGCTCCCAAGACCCTCAAGGAAGCTTGCTCCAAGGACGACGCTGAAGCTCTCAAGGCTAAGCTTGAAGAAGCCGGCGCTAAGGTTGAACTTAAGTAATTTAAGTCCATACGAAAAGAATTCCTCCGTTCCCGTAATGGGCGCGGAGGTTTTTTGTTTTTTTAGTAAAACGTCGGACTGTTGAGGGAAAGACGAGAACAAAAAATTTCGGAACTGCGAATGCAAAAATCGGTAAAAAGGAAATCTTCACGACCGCCTTTTTACCGATTCATTTGTTTTTGTTTGTTATTTTATCGGGAAAAACAGAAGCATTGAGCAAATCTGCCGCGTCTATCTCCAGAACGTCCGAAATGCTGAACAACACATCAAGGGAAAAGCTCTTTGCTATTCCCGGTGCCTCGATCGAGCTGATAAGGGAACGGCTGACCCCGGCTTTTTCCGCCAATTTCTCCTGCGATAAACCACGCATTTTTCTAAGCGTTGAAATCACGATTCCTAATTGGATCAATCTGTCCCGATTTTTGAATTCTATGCTTTTGCCCACGTATGCCAGCCTTCTTTCGGAATAATTATACTTTTTTTCTTTGGATAATTCAGTATAAAAAAGAAAGCACTTGATTATTATTGTGAGCAAATATACAATAATAATACAATTATCAACGAGAATGAAAGCAAAAACAGAAAGCAGTGAGCATATGCAGAATATTACTTCCGTTTGTTTTATCGGGCACAGAAAAATCAAGGATACTCCGGAGCTGCGAAACCGACTCCGCACGCTTGTTACGGAACTGATCGGAAAAGGAGCGGAGAATTTTCTTTTCGGCGATCACTCGGCGTTCAACGATTTGTGCTATGAAACGGTCACGGAGCTGAAAAAAGAATACCCCGCGATCCGGCGAATACATTTTCGCAGGGATCACGAGGACGCAAACGATTACACGATGCAGTTTTTGATTTCCGGCTACGAAGAAAGCATCTGTCCGGAGGGAGTCGGCAAAGCCGGACGGTCGGGCTATATCGAACGCAATCAGGAGATGATCCGCGAAAGCGACATCTGTATTTTCTACTATGACGCCGCGTATTTACCGCCGGTCAAAAAAAGTGCCTGTGATGCTTTAATAGAAAAACGACCGAAAAGCGGGACCCAAAGAGCTTATATGTACGCCGTGCAAAAGGGAAAGGTGATATATAATCTTTTCCGGAGCTTCACGGAAGAACAAGAGAGAGAATAGAGCGGTAGATTTTTGTTTGAAGCGTGGAAACGAATAAGTCACCGCGTAGGGTTCGCCGGTCCCGCGACTGCCTCCGCGCTAACCTGCCATTTGTCGTTCTGTTATTGCTTTTACGAACAGCGGCATTCCCCGAGTTGCAGGGAAGAGGCAAAAAAACGGAGTGTCGAAATACCGACTCTCCGTTTATCCATCCACTCCTTATGAAAACAGTTCGATGAGCTTTTTGAGAAAGCCCCAGAAAATGTCGCGCATCCTTGCGAATACGTCCTTATATAAGGGCGTATTTTTGTTGATGAACACGTCCGCGATCCATTGACCGCTGTCGGTGTTTTCGCCGAATACGTAGGTGATGCCTTCGTTAACGTCCATAAGAGCCTCCGCGATTTACGTAAAAATTTCTTGTGATCTCATAAAGCCAGTAGTTGATCTTCGCGATCAGCTCGCGAAGTATTGCATTCAGATCCATAGTATACCCTCCTTACCAATGCGTGCCCCAAAGCACTTCTCTTACCACCGTTACCAGAAACGTCTTGCCGAAAATGAATTCGAGCACGTTGACGAATTTTCTGAGGAAATACGCGAGATCGTAGGTGGGCACGACGACGGACTCATAAACGATATCATCGCACGCCACCGGGAACGCCTGCGAATAGAGGATACCGCCGTTGCCGGTGATCTGGAAGCGAACGTACTGTCCGATCTCTTCATCCGAAAAATCGTTGAGGTCGATGCTCGTGCAGTTTTCTCCCTCGGCGATGACTTTGCCGTCGGAGATCCATTTTACATAGGTGAATTCGCCGCCCTCGAACGAGATCGTGTCGTTTTCGTCGTCCACCGTGATCCTGTCCACACGCGGGGGCGCGCCCGTGCCCTCGAATTCCTCGCCGAGGTCTTTGCGGGCAAATCTGCCCACCGAGAACCACGCGCCGCTCTCAAGGCAGGTGCGCAGGTTCTCCACGGTGTTTTCGGGCATGAGCATCATCGTGAACGCCCGATCGTATTCGTCGAGCAGATGACCGTCCGAGAAGGTGATGCAGGGCACGTTCCTGCCCTTCGGCAGCGTGAGCTGTAAGATGTTGTCCCAGATATCCGCGTCGTAGCGCGTGCGGTTGTTTTTGCCGGAATTGACGTCGAACGCGGCGCACGACGGATAATTTAAGAAAATATTGGCAAACTTGTTATAATAGTACGGCTCGCTCGCTCTCGGCTCGTCGTCCTCACAGCCGACGTATTCGCCCGTGTGGTCGAGGAAGGATATCCCGCCCTCTTTTTCAACGGCGGCCGCCACGGTCTCGTAGTCGCCGTAAAGTCCCATTTTCGCCTGACCGTAGGTCGACCACAGCGTATTGATATGGCAGTCGTTGATGGGAGTCGCGCCGTTGGCCTCGCATACGCCCGTTACCTCGAGCATACCTCTGCCGTTACGGCCGACGCCGCTGAGTATCTCACTGCGCCGTTCGGTGGTGAGCACCACCGGATCCGCCATTTTCGTCCGTTCGTATTTGAACAGACGGTATAGCGGCACCATGTCCGGCACCTCGTCCCATTGCTTTCCGATCACCGCGTGGTCGGAAATGGCGAGGATATCGAAGCCGAGGCGATAATGCTCCTCCACGCATTCGGCGATGCTCGGAGCGCCGTCGGAAGCGTTCGTGTGACAGTGGAGCGCCGCCTTGTACTGTCCCCACGTGTCCCAGTCCACCGTTTCGTACGGGTCGGTGATCGTGTAGTCGTGCGCGGTGTTGTCGTTCAGGTACGTTACCGTCACGTTGCCGCCGCATTTTTCGGTCTTTTCGCGTGCGAACGCTTCCGGGGTGAAAAGGCAGAGGCACAAAATAAGGCACAGCGCCGTCCGGATCGTTTTTTTCATGCGGGTCATCTCCTTTTTATTTATACGGTATGGTTTCAAATTCTTTTTCGTGAAGCTTTATATATTCCTCTTCCTCGCGCTGTTTTTTCGCGTAGTAGTGCGGGTACAGCGTCGTTTTCGCGGGGAGTGGGTCGATCCTTACGGGGATGGCGCCGCATTTGTTCGCCGCAAGCACGTCCTTGAATATGCCGTCGCCGATCATCGCGAGCTCAGATATATCCACGTTCATTTTCCTCGCGGCTTTGAGAAGGGCTTTCGTTTTCGGTTTGCGCGCGAGATGCACGAACGGCAGTCGCAGAAAGAGAAAAAACGGGAGCATCCGCGGGAGCGTACAGTTCGATACCGTTGTCACGGGGATATCGGCGTCCGCAAAGGTCTTCAGCCATTTTTTTACGCCCCGGATGCAGATGAATTTCCCGTCGGGACAGATGGTATTGTCTATATCGAGCGCCACCGCCTTCGCGCCGAGCGCCTTTATGTCTTCCGGCGTCACGTCGAGCACGGAGTGAAAGCGCAGGCGCGGCAGATACAGAGCCGTCGTTTCGTTTTCGTTCATTTTCTTTCTCCGAATTTTTCTGATGCTTTTATTGTAACATACGCGCGGCATTTTGCAAGCGAAAACGAAAAGATTGACACTTTGCCCTAAAAAATATATTATAATATGGTAATAATACAAAAAGGAGGTCTGACGGAGAATGAAGCAATACGATATCACCGGCATGAGCTGCGCGGCGTGCGCCGCCCGCATCGAAAAAGGGGTTTCATCCGTTGCGGGCGTTGAAGCCTGCTCCGTCAGCCTGCTCACGAATTCCATGAGCGTCGAGGGAGAGGCGTCGGATGAAGCGGTCGTAAAAGCCGTTGAAAACGCCGGCTACGGCGCGGTGCCGAAGGGGCGTGAACGGACGGAAAAAACGGCCGATCCCTTCGCCGACCGTGAAACGCCCGCGATAAAAAAACGTCTGTTCGTGAGCATCATATTTTTGCTCGCGCTGATGTATTTTTCGATGGGGCGTTCGATGTTCTCGCTTCCCGTGCCCGCCTTCCTTGAAAATTCGCCGTCCGCCCTCGGGTCGGTGCAGATGCTCCTTGCGGCGGCGGTATTGCTGATAAACAAAAAATTCTTTGTTTCGGGCGCGAAAGGCGTTCTCCACCGCGCGCCGAATATGGACACGCTCGTTTCCCTCGGCTCGGGTATTTCGTTTTTATGGAGCGTTTTTGCCCTCGTTATGACCTTTACCGCCGATAATGCGGAAAAAGCGTCGGAATGGGCGGGAAAATTCTATTTTGAGTCCGCCGCCATGATCCTTGTGCTCATCACGGTGGGAAAGCTGCTCGAAGCGAAAAGCAAGGGGAAAACGACCGACGCCATCCGCTCTCTCATGAATCTCACGCCCGAAACGGCGGTGCTTGTAAAGAACGGCGAAGAGATCACCGTGCCGGCGGCGCAGGTGAAAAAAGACGATATTTTTCTTGTCCGTCCCGGCGGGAGCGTGCCCGCGGACGGCGTGATCCTTGAGGGCAGCGCGGCGCTCAACGAAGCCCCCCTCACGGGCGAGAGCCTGCCCGCGGAGAAAAAAGCGGGCGATCCCGTTTTCGCCGCCACGGTCGATCAGAACGGCTTTATCAAATGCCGCGCCACCGGCGTGGGGGAGGATACCGCCCTTGCGAAGATCATAAAACTCGTGGAAGATGCCGCGGCGACCAAAGCCCCCGCCGCAAGATTGGCGGATAAGGTGTCCGGCGTGTTCGTCCCGACGGTCGTTTGCATCGCTCTCGTCACGCTCATCGTGTGGCTCGTTACCGGAAAGCCGTTCGACTACGCGCTCGAAAGAGCCGTGTCCGTGCTCGTCATCAGCTGTCCCTGCGCTCTCGGGCTTGCCACGCCCGTGGCGATCATGGTGGGCAGCGGCGTCGGCGCGAAAAACGGGATACTGTTCAAGACCGCCCGTTCTTTGGAAGAGAGCGGAAAAATACAGATCGCCGTGCTCGATAAAACGGGCACGCTCACGAAAGGTGCGCCGGAAATCACCGATATCCTCCCCGCGCCCGGAGTAAGCGAAGAGGAGCTGCTCTCCGCCGCTTTTTCCCTTGAAAGTAAAAGCGAGCATCCGTTGGCGCGCGCCGTCGTAAACGAAGCGAAAAAACGCGGCCTTTCCCTTACGGAGCTCAGCGGTTTCCGTGCGCTGCCGGGAAGCGGCGTTATGGGCGAAAAGGACGGCAAAAAGCTGCTCGGCGGCTCGGTGGGCTTCATCAGCTCGATCATCCCGCTGACGGAGGAGATACAAAAGAACGCCGCGTCCCTTGCCGACGACGGAAAAACGCCGCTCGTATTCGCGGAAGACCAGAAAATACTCGGTATCCTTGCCGCCGCCGATACGCTCAAAGCCGACAGCGCCGAAGCGGTCGGTGAGCTTATAAAAACGGGGATTCGGGTCGTTATGCTCACCGGCGATAACGTCCGTACGGCCAAAGCGATCGCGCGGCAGGCGGGCATACGTCATATCGTCGCGGGTGTGAAGCCGGACGGAAAGAATGAAGTCATCCGCCGACTTTGTGCGCTCGGAAAGACCGCCATGCTCGGCGACGGCATCAACGATGCTCCCGCTCTCACCTCGGCGGACACCGGTATCGCCGTGGGCGCGGGCACGGACGTGGCCATCGACTCGGCAAACGTTGTGCTGATGCGCGATTCTCTTCTCTGCGCCGCCGACGCCGTGAAGCTGTCGCGCGCCACGCGGAGAAATATCCGCGAAAATCTTTTCTGGGCGTTTTTCTACAACGTCGTATGCATTCCCCTCGCCGCGGGCTGTTACGTTTCCGCCTTCGGTTGGACGTTAAACCCCATGATCGGTGCGGCGGCGATGAGTCTTTCGAGCGTGTGCGTGGTAACGAACGCCCTGCGCTTGAACCTTTTCAAGCCGCGGAAAGCAAAAGCGGCGAAGATCAAAGCTCCCGTCGATGAAGAAGCGCTGGTGGGGCTTATCGAAAAAATAAATGAAACTCTGAAGGAGGAGTCAAAAATGATAAAGACCATGAAGATCGAGGGCATGATGTGCCCCCACTGCGAAGCCCATACCAAAAAAGCTCTCGAGGAGCTCGACGGCGTTGAGAGCGCGACTGCAAGCTTCAAAGAGGGTACGGCGGTCGTCACGCTGACGAAAGACGTGGACGACGGCGTTCTGAAAGCAGCGGTCGAAGCAGCGGGCTATACCGTGCTCGGGGTCGAATAAAAAATGGAGTATTCGGAATTGATAAAAAGCAGATTTTCCGTCCGGGAATTTGCGGACCGAAAGGTCAAAAGAGAGATAATCAATAAGATCCTGGCGGCAGGGCAGGCGGCTCCTACGGCCTGCAACCGTCAGCCGCAGCGGATCTTTGTGATCGAGTCCGAAGAAGGATTGGCAAAATTCAGAAAATGCACGCGCTCTCATTTTTCCGCGCCCTTGGCTTTTTTGGTCTGCTATGACAAAGATGAATGCTGGAAGCGGGAGTATGACGGCAAGTCGTCCGGGGACATTGACGCTTCGATCGTCGGTACGCACATGATGCTTGCAGCCGCCGATTCAGGCGTAGGGTGCACCTGGGTCATGCATTTTATCCCGGAAGCCGTAAAAGAAGAATTCTCGCTGCCCGAGGATCTCGAATCCGTCGCCTTGTTGGTCATGGGTTATCCGAAGGAAGGGGTAACACCGGCTCCCTTACATTACGAGATGAAGCCCTTGGCGGATATGGTCGAATTTTTATAAGCAAAGACTTACGTGTGATGACATCCGCTTGCAGGACATAAAAAATCCGTCGAAGTGTCTTTTCGGCGGATTTTCTTATGCTGTAATTTATTTTCCGTCACCGGAATATTTCCGGAAAACGGGGCTTTCAGAGTTTAACGACGACTTTCTTTTCCGTCAGCGTCAGCAGAGTACCGAGCTTATCGGAGGAAGCGGCCGCGCCGGAAACGGAGCTTACCGACGGGATATTTCTCAACAGCACCTTCGCGCCGTCGGGCAGCGTATCGAGAGAAACGGTGATCGTATCCTCTTTTCGTTCGGCGAATACGTTTAGCTCCGTTTTTCCGTGTATATCGCAGATACGGGTGCTTGCCCTGTCTTTGAGCGCGAAAACGTGCAGGGTGACGCCGTTTGCGTAATCGTAATCGGGCGCAGTACGGCAGGCGCCGATCGGAACGATCGAATTTTCCCGCGCGTACAGCGGGAGCGAGAAGAAATCGTAATTGTCTTTCTGCCAGCCTCCGCCCGTGCGGACCTCGTTCGAGAAGAAATGCGTCCATTCGCCCTGCGGCAGATAGTAGTCCGCGTCGCCGTTTTCACGGAACACGGGAGCGACCATCAGCTTCCCGCCGAGCATATACTGGCGGTCGAGCTCTTCGCAGGCGATGTCGCCGGGAAATTCGAGCACCATGGCGCGCATCGCGGGCACGCCCGTTTCGTGCGCCGTGACCGCCGCTTCATACAGATACGGCATGAGCGCGCATTTGAATTCCGAGAAGAATTTCGCCACCGCCACGGATTCCGCTCCGTCCGTTTCGCCCTCTTTGCTGAACAGCCACGGTACTCGGTAGCTTGAGCAGCCGTGCAGACGCGAGTGCGTGGAGAGAAGCCCGAAGGCGAGCCAGCGTTTATATACGTCGGCGCAGGCGTTGCCCTCGAAGCCGCCTATATCGTGGCTCCAGAAGGAGAATCCGGAAAGGCACAGTGAAAGTCCCGCGCGGAGCGATTCCCACATGGAGGAATAATTCGCGAGGCAGTCGCCGCCCCAGTGCACGGGGAATTTCTGACAGCCCGCCGTGGCCGTGCGGGCGAAGACGAGGGCTTCGTTTTTACCTTTATATTCTTCGAGCAATTCAAAAACGCATTTATTGTAAAGGTAAGCGTAATAATTGTGCATACGCTCCGGGTCGGAGCCGTCGAAGTAAACGACGTCGGTGGGGATGCGTTCGCCGAAATCGGCCTTGAACGTATCCACACCCTGATCGAGCAGACGACGAAGTTTACCCTGAAACCATTTATACGCGCCGGGATTCGTGAAATCCACCACGGCGAGTCCCGCCTGCCACAGATCCCACTGCCACACGTCGCCGTTCGGGCGGTTCAGCAGATAATCGTTTTCCATCGCCTCTTTGAAGAGCGGCGATTTCTGCCCGATGTAGGGATTGAGCCATACGCAGATCTTGAGCCCCTTGGCCTTCATGCGGGCGAGCATCCCCTCGGGATCGGGGAACACCGCTTTGTCCCACTCGAAATTGCACCATTCGTTTTCGCGCATCCAGAAGCAGTCGAAGTGGAAAACCCGCATCGGGATCCCTCGTGAGCGCATCCCCTCCGTCATTTCGTTCACGGTCTTTTCGTCGTAGGAGGTCGTGAACGAGGAGGTGAGCCACAGGCCGAACGACCATGCCGGCGGCAGGGCGGGCCGCCCCGTGAGAGCGGTGTAATTCGAAACGGCGTCTTTCATATCGTCGCCGCCGATGACCATGAAATCGAGCTTTTCTCCGGGCACGGAAAACTGCACGCGCGTGACCTCTTCCGTGCATATCTCGAATGAAACGCGCCCCGGATCGTTCACGAATACGCCGTAACCGCGGTTCGTCACGTAAAACGGCACGTTCTTATACGCCATATCGGTGGTCGTGCCGGGGTCCTCGTTCCAGATATCCACCGACTGTCCGTTTTTGACGAACGGCGTGAAGCGTTCGCCGAGCCCGTACACTTTTTCGCCGATGTCGAGGTCGAGCTGCGCGCCCATGAAATTTCCCTCCGGCGCGGAAATGAAGCTCAACAGCGTCTGCCGGAAGCTGCTGCCGAGCGAGGTGAGCAGACGGTCTTTATAATAAAAGGAAAAGTGCGCGGGATTTTTTTGTATTTCGAGCTTCGCGTCCCCGCTTATCACGGTGAACGTATCGCCGTTGTCTTTCGTTTCCAAACGGACGGGCGCCTCGTTCAGCTCGTACAACGGTATTTTTTTTCTCGAGCCCGCGAAATGACGCGCCTGCACGCGGAAAATGCCGGGACGGGGCGAGGAAATGAAAATTTCCACCACACTGCCGCCGATGGCGCGGGAATCCTGCTCGTACGGTACGGAGTAAATATAGATGCGGTCTCCCTCGTTTCGTATCTCGCGCAGCTGCACGGTGTTGGTGATCTTCAGAGGAGCGTTTTCAAGCTGATAGCGGTTGGTAAATTTCATATCCGTTCTCCCTCCGTGTCATTCGTAGTATCCGCTGTCCATTATACGGAAAAAACCGCCCCGTTGCAATATTCTGTTTTTGTGAGCGGCAAAAATATTGTAAACGGACGAAAAAAATGATAAAATATAATACAAAGAAATAAAAGAGCAGGATTTGATATGCAGAATCTCGTTCAGCCGCTTTTAGACTGGTATAAAAAGAATGCCCGCCGCTTTGAATGGCGGGAAAATATCACGTCCTATAAGGTGTGGGTCTCGGAGATCATGCTCCAGCAGACGCGTATCGAGGCCGCGCGGGGCTATTTCACCCGCTTCATGGCGGCGTTCCCCACCGTGGAGTCGCTGGCAAACGCCGAACTCGATGACGTGCTCAAGCTCTGGGAGGGCTTGGGCTACTATTCCCGCGCCCGTCATCTGCACGAGTGCGCGAAAACGGTGTGCGAAAAATACGGCGGCGTTTTTCCCGATACGGCCGAAAAACTGCGTGCTTTACCCGGGATCGGCGATTATACGGCGGGGGCGATCGCATCCCTTGCCTACGGCAAGCCCGAGCCGGCGGTGGACGGAAACGTACTGCGTGTATACGCGCGTCTGAACCGCTGCGAGGAAAACGTGGGCGATGAAAAAGTCAGAAAGCGCGTAAGGGAGGAGCTGCGCGCCCTGTATCCCGCGGGCGAATGCGCGGCCTTCACGAGCGCGTGGATGGAATTGGGCGAGGTGATCTGTACGCCCGGCGTGCCCGACTGTGCTCATTGCCCTCTTTCGACGTTGTGCAAAGCGCATGAAGCGCATAAGGAAACGGACTATCCCGTCCTGCCGCCGAAAAAGCCGCGCCGCATCGAAAACAGACGGGTGCTGCTCTTACTCTGCGGAGATAAATGCGCCGTCCGCAAACGCCCCGATAAAGGTCTGCTGGCGGGGCTCTGGGAGCTGCCCAACGACGAGGAAACGGCCGTGCCCGCGGACGCGGAATCCTGCGGGGAAGCCGTGCATATTTTCAGTCACGTGGAATGGCACATGCGGGGGTATATCCTCCGTGTGCCGGAGGAATTGCCGGGATATACGTGGGTAAACAGGGAAGAACGCCTCTCGAAAGCGATCCCCACGGCTTTCCGGTATTATCTGAACATTCTGGATAAACTCGGATATTAACGCCGGGTAATACAAAAACACAAGCTTCAAAGAGGAGCCTGTGTTTTTTTGCATCTATTAAATTCTTTTATTTGAGTGCAGGCTGATCGGCCGCGGCGGTCTTCTGCTTTTCCAAGGTGCCGAGATAGTCCGCGAGCTTTGCGGAAGCCATTCCGTTTTCGTCTGTTTTTATTCCGAGCTTTTTGCCGAAGGTGCCGTTCACGAAGTCGGAGGCGATCTTTTTGCGGTTTTTCGCGCTCTTATCCAATCTTTCTTCACGAAGTCCCGACACCTTCCCTTTGCTTATGATCATGCCCGCCTGTGCAACGCCCTGGATGACATGCGTGGAAAGGCTGTTCGGCGTTCCGTGATTTTTCTCCATGTCCTTGGCGAGGAACGCGGAGATCGTCATATTTTCCTTTGCCGCCGCTTTTTTTATTTTGGGGAGGAGCGTGTTCTGATATTCGGCACTGCAGAGGTTGATAAGCTCCGTCCTGCAATCTCCCGCGGGGGCTCCGAAGCGGAATTCCACCGCTCCCTTAGCGCCCTTCAGCGCGCCGTCGAAGATGTAGTTGACGAGCTCACCCTCCTGCGCCAGTTTTTTGAACTTTTCTTTTGTTTCTGCGGGGAAGGGCTGCTTTTTGTCCAGCTTGTCAAGCTCCTGGAAAGCGTCCTTCATATAATTGCCTATCGCGTAGAAGGTCTCGGCTTTTCCCGCCTTCATGATAGCCGCGGGATCAATGGAATCTACCTCGTTCAGCTTCCGGTTGGCGGCTTCGATGCACTTCTCATACGTCGCCATGTAGGCGCTGATCAGGCTTTCTCTGTTTTCGGGCGTATCGACCTGCGCCTGTTCGTAGGCTTCTTTTCCGGCCTCAAGCTTTTCCTTCGCAAGCTTGTCGGCGCTCAATATATCCTCAAGGTCATATCCTTTTTGAAGCATTTTACCGCAGGCGAAGGTGACGAGCGCCGTTCTGTCGGCGGAAAGACCGAAGGGATTGGCCGGAGACACGATCCATTTGTCGCCCGCAGCCTTATCGGGGAAATACATCGCCTTGGAATTGATATATCTGCGCTTCATCATGGCGAAATCGAGCGCGTTGATGGGATCGTTCAGCACCTTATCCTTCTGCGCTTTGCAGAAAGCCGTGTAGGCGTCGTTCATCGGTTTTGCGTCCGTTCCGCGGGAAAGCTCGGAGAGCCCCTTCGCACCGAGTTTCTGTACGTAATATTTGAAAGTGTCGTCGGCGAGGATCTTTTCGGTGTTGGCTTTTTCGGCGCCGAGCAATTCGTTGATCTTTGCGTTTCGCGGATCGTTTTCGGGGATCTCCTCGCCGGGCTTTATGCCGAGATAGTTCTCGGAGGCTTTCAGCGAAATATACCGAGCGAAAAGACGTTCCATTTCCGCCGATTTCTTCGATGCCTCAAAGGAAGCGTGCTTCAGTTCGATCATGGTCTCGGCGAGAGCCATCTCAAAGGGATTCTTTGCTTTTTCTCTTAACTCACGGTCCACGTTGGCAACAGCTTCGTTCAGAAGCTCGTCTTCCGTTTTCTTTTCACCGGTCGGCGCCTGTCCTTCCTCTCCGTAGTCGATCGCGGGCAGGTCTTCGATGCCTCTTAAACGGTTGACGTAGGTCTGTACGGAAACGCCCTGATTGTACGCGAGAATACGCAGATCGGTCACTTCGATCTCCTCCGCGTCGATCGCAGCGCGCTCTTCGGAAGTGAGATACGACGCGGGATCCGTTGCAACGTCGGAAATATACGCGTTGATGCGTCTGCCCTTTTCGGCGTCGTCTTCCACGCCCTGCACGCAGGGGAGCTCTTCTAAAGAGTGCGGGTCGATGCCGTAATTGTAAAGGAACGAGCCGACTAAGGGAGTAAGACCGTATTTTGCTGTAAGGACGGCCGCGTCCTTTTTGTAAATGTATTTTGTAAAGTCTTCATGCGTGTGTTCGCCCATGAAAGCGATGCTGTTTTTATGTTCGTACGCGAGCCAGCGGTAATCGTCTTCCATTTTGCCGGAAACGTCGCTCGTTTCGCCGGGAAGCACGGCGTCGTTCTCCGCGAGCTGCAGGGGAGTTGCCGAGCGGCATTCGGAGCGCTTGTCGAGGACCCAGAGCCTGCCGCTGCCGATCAGACCGTGCAGGGAATCGATATCCTCTGCGGGAAGTGAATTCAGCGGCTTCGTATTGTCCATGATGCGGGAGAGCATTTCCCAGCCGGACTTCTCGGCGCTGCCGGACGGACGCAGAAAGTCGAAAAGCGGGATAAGCTCTCCGCCGTCGGTCTGGGCGGCGAGGAAGAGAGTGCCGACCTCGGTGTCGGGCGCGATATTGTTGGCGGTGAGATAAGCAAGCAGATTTTTATACCATTCGGGCATCGTAATTTCCTCCTTCAATGAGTTCCAAGCCTATTATACCGTGAAAAAACGGGAAAATCAATTCGGTTTTGTGTCTTTTGCTGCTCTGATATTAGCACGGATACGTTAACGGATGTATAACAGAGGCGAAAAAAAGTTTTGTTGCAAAAAGAAACGGAAAATGGTACACTGAATTCAAATATAAAAAGGAAGAGAATGCAATGAAAAAAGCAATAAAGATCATTTTTTCCGCGCTCGGTATCCTCATCCTCGCCGCGGCCGTCGTTTTTGCATGCGTCATGTTTTTCCACTATCCGCATTACTGTAAGGAAAAGAAAACGATCGAATGTGAAACGCCGTCGGATGGCTCCATCCGCGTGATGAGCGCCAACGTAAGATGCCTGAATCCGCTCGATCTCGGAAAAAAGAGCTGGTTTTACCGGGCGGATCTGCTCATGGAAAACGTCCGTAAAAACGCCCCCACCGTTATCGGCTTCCAGGAGGTCACGAAATGGCAGTATTCCTATCTCACGGATACGCTTTCCGGTTTCGATTCCGTCATCACCTACCGCGATAAGATGTTCAATTCGGAGGGCTGTCCCGTCTTTTACCGCAGCGATCTGTATACGCTGATCGACAAAAATTCCTTCTGGCTCTCGGAAACGCCCGAGAAAATGAGCAAAGACTGGGGCGCGGCCTGCTACCGTATCTGCAGCTACGTGATCCTCGAAGAGAAAACGAGCGGCAAGCAGTTCGTCGTTTTCAATACCCATCTCGATCACGTCAGCGACGAGGCGCGCATCCACGGCATCAACGTCGTTTTGGATAAGATAAAGGAATTCGGCTCCCTGCCCGCGGTCATCATGGGCGATTTCAACGCGGGAGAAGCGAGCGAGACCTACAAAAGCGCCGCGGAAAATTTCCTCGATGCGAAATATCAGACCGAAAACACCATGTCCGGCGCTACCTATCAGAACTGGGGACTCAGTCTCGACAATGAGAATATAGATTATTTCATGATCTCGAAAACGGGCTTCGACGTGGAGGAATATAAGATCGTAAACGATACCTACGACGGCGTGTATCCCTCCGATCATTTCCCGATCTTCACCGTTCTTACACTGAAATAACATAGGGGGAAAGTGTTGTGAATAAAAAATATCCGAATCTTTTATCACCGGCAAAAATAGGCAAAGTCGAGCTCCGCAACAAGACCGTCATGGCGGCCATGGGCATGAGCCAGTCCGACAACGGCTTCGTGAATCAGGCGGTACTGAATCACTATGCCGCCAGAGCCAAGGGCGGCGTGGGCGCCGTGATCGTGGAGGTCACCTGTGTAGACGCGCCTCTCGGGCTCAACACCAACGGTATGCTCGTCATCGACGACGATAAGTATATTCCCGGTATGACGCAGCTTGCCGGCGTGATCCACGAGGGCGGAGCCAAGGCGTTTCTGCAGATATCCCATACGGGCAGAGGCGCGCGCAGAGCGATCATCGGAGCGCAGCCCGTCGGCCCGAGCGCCGTACCGATGCCGTATTCGTTCATGATGGGTCTCGGCAACGAAACGCCCCGCGAGCTCACGATCCCCGAAATAAAGGAGATCGAAGAAAAATACGCGCAGGCGGCTCTGCGCGCGAAAAAAGCGGGCTTCGACGGCGTGGAGCTCCATTCCGTCGGCTATTATCTCGGACAGCAGTTTTTGTCCTCCACCGCCAACGTGCGAAAGGATGAATACGGCGGCAGCCGCGAAAACCGTATGCGTTTCCATCTGAATATCCTCCGCCGGATAAGAGAACTCTGCGGCGAGGATTTCGCCGTCATTATCAAGCTCTCCGTGGTGGAGCAGGGCACGGACGGCGGTATCTCCATCCCGGACGGCATCTATTTCTCCAAGCGTTTTCAGGACGAGGGCGCGGATGCTATAGAGGTGCTTGCAGGCAAATGGTCCTCGGAGGCGGGCAAGCGGGAAAAGCCGGAGTCCGCGTATCCGGACTGCATGGCGGTGGCGCTGTGTCAGGTCGTGAAAGCCGGTATCTTTATGCTCACCGGCAAAAAGAAGACCATACCGCTCATCGGCGGCGGCAGGGCGCAGGACCCGGTCGAAGCGGAAAAGGCGCTTGCCGCGGGCAAGTGCGATATGATATTCATCGGCCACGGTCTGCTCGTGCAGCCCGATCTCGTAAATCTGGTCGCCGAGGGTCGGGAGGATGAGATCCGTCCCTGCATCGGCTGCGGCCATTGTATCGACCATCAGCTGCAGCACGGCGGCAAGGCCATCTGCTCCGGCAACGCGGTGCTGGCGCGCGGCGATAACGACTATGAGATCCATCCCGCCGATAATAAAAAACACGTCGTTGTGATCGGCGCGGGTGCCGCGGGCGTAGAAGCCGCGAGAATAGCCGCCCTTCGCGGTCACACCGTCGATATCTACGACGCCGCAAGCAGAGTGGGCGGGCAGATGAATCTTGCCGGGATCCCGCCCTATAAACAGCATCTGAAGCTTCTCACGCCGTATCTGGAGCGGCAGTTGGAGCTCACGGGCGTAAACGTGCATCTCGGCAAAAAGCTTTCGGCGGAAGACGTGCTTGCCATGAACGCGGACGCGGTGGTGTGCGCCACGGGCGTCAAGCCCTTCGTGCCTCCCATCGAGGGCGTTGAGAGAGCCGTAAACGCCAAGGAGATCCTTGCGGGTCTCTCTTCCGGAAAACACGTCGTCATCATCGGCGGCGGTTCCATCGGCTGCGAAACGGCCGAGCTGCTGGCAAAGCAGGGCAAAAAGGTAACGGTCGTCGAAATGAAAGCGGAGCTCGCCGGCAACACAGGCAAGACCGCGCAGACGATCCTGATGGGACACCTGAAAGGGAACGGTGTAAAACTCCTGACCGAGTGCAGGGTGGAGCGCATCACGCCGAATTCGGTCGTATATAAGGATAAAAGCGGCACGGCTCATTCCGCGGCGGCGGACACCGTTGTGCTCGCGGTGGGCGACAAGCCGGATACGGCCCTTTACGACGCCCTGAAAGATAAGGTAAAAGAGATCTATAACATAGGCGATTCCAACGGCGGCGGTATCATCCCCAACGCCGTATACGACGGCTACACGGTCGGCAATAAATTATGATACCATCAGAAAAAAAGGAGTTTCGTATGGATAAAAAAGTAAAGATCGGCGTTTTCGGCGGTTATCGGGGCTTTACGATGATCGACCAGCTTCTGAATCATCCCGACGCGCAGCTCGTCGCCGTCTGCGACAAATACACCCCTCTGCTCGACAAGGTGGAGAAAGCGGCGAAGGAGCACGGCATCGAGGTCGCCGTTTACACGGATTTCGATGAATTCATAAAGCACGACATGGACGGAGTGGTGCTCGCAAACTACGCGCACGAGCACGCGGTCTACGCCGTGAAATGCCTCGAAGCGGGCAAGCACGTCATGAGCGAGGTGCTGCCCGGCGAAACGCCCGCGCAGCTTGTAAAATTAGCGGAGACGGTCGAAAAAACGGGACTTATTTACACTTACGCGGAAAACTACTGTTATATGAAGGCGCCGTTTGAAATGTGGAAAAGATACCGCGCGGGAGACGTGGGCGAGATCCAGTACGGCGAGGGCGAATATATCCACGACTGCACCTCCATCTGGCCGGGGATCACCTACGGCGAAAGAGACCATTGGCGCAACCGTATGTTCGCCACCTTCTACTGCACGCATTCCTGCGGCCCGCTGCTCACCATAAGCGGCCTGCGTCCCGTGAAGGTGGTCGGCTTTGAGACCAACGTCAATACCGAGGAAAAGCAGCGCAGAGTCGGCTGTTACTGCACCGCCGGCATCGAAATGATCACGCTCGAAAACGGCGCGGTGCTCAAAAGCATCCACGGCGGCCTCAAAAGGGAGCCCGGCAGCATCAACTATCAGGTGTACGGCACCAAGGGTATGATGGAATCGGAGCGCTACAACGACGAGGAATTCAACGTCTATCGCGAGAGCGAAAAGGTGTGTAAGGGCGACTGGGAGAAATACGATCCCGAAAACGACATCGGCAAAGAGATCTCCTTCAAATCGGGCGGCCACGGCGGCTCCGACTTCTACACCACGCATTTCTTCATTGAAAAGATTCTCGGCAAGCCGGACGGCGATTGGGCGATCGACGTATATAAGGCATGCGACATGGGACTGTGCGGCCTTATGGCGTGGCGCTCGGTGCTTGCGGGAAACGCACCGATGGAGGTGCCCGATTTCCGCAAAAAAGAGGATAGGGATCGCTATAGGAACGACAACGCCTGCTGTACGCCCGAGGTCGCCGGAGATCAGGTCCTGCCTACTTCCTCCTACGAGCTGCCGCCGATCCCCGACAAGGTGTTTGACGACGTAAGGAAACAATGGCTCGGAGAAACCTGCGATATAAACGACCTGTTCTGATATCGGACGTAAAAAAGGGGCTGCGATAAAACAGCCCCGAAAAAAGATAAAAGCACGGAAAAATATGCCCCCCATAGTGCAAATTTGAAAGAAAAAACTTTCAAATTTGCACTTTGGGGGACGTTTTATGTTATGGGAGCATCGGTTTATCCGTCATGGTAAATACAAGCTCGCCGCCGTCCGCGATGTCCGCGTGGCGCAGGGTGAAGCCGTCCACCGGCACGCCGTTGAGGGTCACGGAGCTTATATAAACGTTCTTTTCGCTCTGATCCTGCACGGTGATGTTCAGAGTTTTGCCGCTGCCGAGGTCGAGCGCGGCGTTTTCCACGTTCGGCGAGCCGATCCAATATAGGTCGGTGCCCGCGAGCGGATAGAAGCCCATGGCGGAGAAAACGTACCAAGCGCTTAAAGTGCCGCCGTCGTCGTTGCCGTCGAGGCCGTCGATATCGGTCGAGTAACGCTTATCCAGCGTCCAGCGCACCCACTTCTGCGTGAGGTCGGGTCGGTCGGCTTCAATGAAGAGATACGCCGTGTGTATGTCGTGCTGATTGCCGATCCAGTAGCCCGCGCCGGGATCCAGCGCCGCGCGCCGGAGAGAGGCGTCCTCCATGAAATCCTCCAATTCGCTCACGAAGTATTCCTTCGAGCCGAAAAGGCCGATCATGCCGTCGATGTCGTTGACGGCGCTCCAGCGCCACTGCCGCGCGCTGCCTTCGCAGTAGGCCTGTGAGAATTTGAAGCCGAGGACTTCGTCGTAAAACGCGGTCATGTTGGGCTTTAATACGCCCCAGCTCCCGTCGCTGTTTTTCGCGCGGAAGTATTTCGTTTCGGGATCCCACACGTTTTTATAGCGTTGGGCTTTCAGCGCGTATTCCTCCGCGATATCTGTTTCGCCGAGCGCGGCGGCGAAGATCGCGATCTCCGCGTCCGCCCACGCGTATTCGAGCGTTCTCGAAACGGAGGTACCGCGGTAAAGGTCTTTTACGAGATCGTCCGGCACGTAGCCGTACTGCTCGTACAGGTCGCCGTATTCTCTGTTTTCGCGGTTGTCGAAGGTAGTCGCCGATCTCAGCATATAGGAGAGAGCCTTTTCCTTATCGAAATCGAAGCCCTTGAGCAGACTTTCGGTAAGCACCATGTTGGCGGGACAGCCGAGCATGGAGCCAGTGTAGCCCTCGCCCATCGGCCAGCGGGGCAGTACGCCTCCCTTGTCCGCCATATCCAGAAGACTTTGGATGCAGTCGTTCTGCACGTCCTTTTCGATGAGGCTGTATAAGGCGTTCACGTTGCGGGCGGTGTCCCACAGCGACATATCGGTGCGGTAGGTATAGCCTTCGGCGGTATCCGCCTGCTTGTCGAAGCCGACGTATTCGCCGTTTGCATCGGTGAAGTCCGTGGGCATGATCATCGTGTGATAAAGAGCGGTATAGAAGATCTTTTTCGTTTTCTCGTCGGCGGTGATCCGTATTTTGCCGAGCTCGGTGTTCCACCGTTCGTCGGCAAGGCGACGTATTTCGTCGAAGTCCGCGTTCCCCGCCTCAGCGGCAAGGTTTTCCTTCGCGTTCTCCGCGCTTACGAAGCTGATACCCGCGCGCAGGGTGAGGCTCTGCCCCGAAAGGTCGCCGAAATCGAGGGTCACGCCCTCGCTGCCGTCCGGCTCACAGGAAACGAGCGGTTTATCGAACTGCGCGTAATAATAGGCGTCCAGCCCGTCGAAGCGTCCTGAGAAGCCGCCGCGGAGCGTGACGTGTGCCGTTATGCTTCCTTCCGCCTCGTTCACCGCGATCGAGGCGTTTTCGGTATTGCATTCCGCTAAAGCGGAGGCCGCGTCGATATAAAGCCGCGCGTTTTTCGCGGTGTCGAAGGTGTAGCGCTGGAAGCCGGTGTGCTCCGTCGCGGTCATTTCGGCAAGCACCGCCTGCGTGGGCAGATACACGGCGTAGTAGCCGGGTGCCGCCGTTTCGTTCTTATGTGAAAAGGCGAGCGCGGTGGGTCTGCCGATCACTTGCACGGAAACGGGCGTCACGCGGAACATGCCCTAATCCATGATGCCCGTGCCGGAGTGCCTGCCGTAGCTGAAGCCGAGAAGATGTCGGTGCTCGTAGTAGTAGCCGGAGGTGTGCGTTTTGAACAGATGCACGCCCCCCACAGCCGTCGTGTCCGCGCCGAGCCGCACGCTGCCGAACGGAACGGTCGCCGCGGGGCTGAGCATGGCGCACGT
>JAZLHN010000230.1:0-7825 GCA_045616815.1 Acutalibacteraceae bacterium | reverse complement strand
CATCCCGAAAAGCACGGCAATCTCATCGTGAGAGTGGGCGGCTTCAGCGAATATTTCGTAGAGCTCACCAAAGGATTACAGGAAAACATCATCAAACGAACGGAACAGGATATGGGATGAACGGTTTTATATTTGACATTCAGCGATTCAGCATCTACGACGGCCCCGGCATCCGCACGAACGTGTTTTTCAAGGGCTGCAACCTGCGGTGCAAATGGTGTCACAACCCCGAATCGCAGCTGAAAAAAGCGCAGCTCATGTTCTACGCCGAAAAGTGCGTCAGGTGCGGCAAATGCGCCGAGATCTGCTCCAACACCTTCACGCCGGAATGCGTCGCCTGCGGAAAATGCGCCGCGGTGTGCACGCACGGTGCGAGGAAGATATCCGGCTATGAGGAATCCTCGGACGTTATCATAAAAAAGGTGCTGCGCGATAAGGAATTCTACAATACCTCGGGCGGCGGCGTCACACTCTCGGGCGGCGAGCCGTTACTGCAGGCGGATTTTGCCGCGGAAATTCTGAACGGCTGTAAAGAAGCCGGAGTACACACTGCCGTCGAGACGGCGGCGAACGTATCCCGCGAGACTTTTGAAAAAGTGATCCCGTTCACCGATCTGTTTTTATGCGATATCAAATGCATAGACGCTTCTCTTCATAAAGAACTTACGGGCGTTGACAACGCGCGCATCCTCGAAAACGCCGAATTCCTCAAAAATTGCGGGAAAGAGATTCTCTTCCGTATGCCGGTCATTCCCGGCATGAACGACGGCGAAGTGAAAAAGGTGAAGGAATTCACGGGGGACTTCCCGCTTGAGATCCTCGCCTACCACAAAACGGGCTGCGGAAAATACGACGCGCTGAATATGCCGTACGAAGCCGCCGGTGTCGAGCCCCCGACCAAGGAAGCCATGCAAAAGCTCGCGGAGGAGACCGGCGCGATCTACAACCCTACGGGAATATAAGAAGGAGAATACCCATGAAACATCTTTTTACGTCATTCGCTGCTCTTTTGATCTGTTTGTCGTTATGTTTTTCTCTCGTTTCCTGCACCAGCCCCTCGTCGATCGAAACAGAGACCGGGGGCGGCACCGCTGCCGAACCGGCGCGCTATGAATACTACACAAGAGAGCTGCCCGAATACGCCTCGTTCCCCGCGGCGGAAGCCTTCGCTTCGGGAGACGGCACGGAAACCTCGCCTTATGAGATCTCAAACGCGGCTGAACTCGCGCTTCTTGCTTCCCTCGTCAACAGCGATGACACGACGAAAGAATATGCGGGAGCCTGCTATAAGCTCACCGCGGATATAACCGTCAATACCGGCAGCGCCGAAGTATGGCACGATGCGGCGCCCGACTATGCCTGGACTCCGATCGGCGTTTCCGCGCCGTTCGTCGGCTCTTTCGACGGCAGCGGTCATACCATCAGCGGACTGTACCTGAACGCCGACAGAAAAGAACAGAGCGACTCACACTTCGGTTTGTTCGGATATCTGGGCGGCAGTGTAAAAGATGTAAAAATAACCGATTCGTATTTCTGCGTTTCCGGCATCACCTCCGAGCTGGGTTCGATCGCAGGCAATACGAATAAGGACGCCTCGATCGGCGGCTGTTCGTCGGACGCTATCCTTGAAATTTACGACGTTGATTGCGGCGGCATCGCAGGCAACAGCTGCGGCGCGATAAGCGACTGTGTTTTCAGCGGCAGTATCCATGCGCTGAAAGATAAATCCTACAGCAAAACGGGCGGTATCGCGGGCATGTCGTCAGGCGATATCACCGACTGTACGAACACCGGCTGCATCACCTCATCTCCCTGCGGGATAGAATACGCCGGAGGTATCGCGGGCAGAGTGTCCGACGGTCATATCCGCCGCTGTACCAACAGCGGAGCGCTGAACTGCTGCGAAGGCGAAACGGATGAAAATACCAACGCCTCCGTATTCGGCGGGACGGCAGGCGGCATCGCCGGCCTTGTGTACAGCTCATCCATCGGCGGCGAGAAATATGCAAATCAGGAAATCGAAATCACCGACTGTTCCAACTCGGGTGCTTTAGAGGCAGGCAATCTGGCGGGCGGCATTCTCGGATCACTCACCGATTCTCTGAGCAAATATCCCGTTACCGTCAGCGGCTGCTCCAACACCGGCAGCATCCGTTCCCTCGAAAAACAGGGAGGGATCGCGGCGAGCATCAGCGCCGCCGGAAGCGAGCTCACGATCGAGAACTGCTCCAATACAGCCGATCTGACCGGCTCGGCGGGTGGTATCATCTCCGATTTCAGGCCGGAGAGCGGAAATATCCGTATCAGAGGCTGCAGCAATTCCGGCGCCATCACCGGTACTTCCTACGCGGGGGGCATCATCAACAGTATATTTTTGCTCAACGCTTTCAATGCTCGTCTCGAAATCGAAGACTGCCGGAATGCCGGCGATATCAGCGGAACGCAGGCAGGCGGTATATTGGGTAACGTGATAAATGAAGTATCCGTTGAGCATACCGACGACTCCTGCATCAATATAAAAAAGTGCGCAAACTCCGGCACGGTATCGACCGATGCGCTGAACAACAGCATCGGCGGTATCGCGGGCTGTCTCGGCGTCAACGGCATTCGCACAGTCATTGAGGATTGCAGCAATACGGGCGATCTCATCGTCAACGTGCAGGAGCTCAGTCAGGAATCGTACAGCTCCGACGTCTATTTCCAGCTTTGCAATATGGCGGGCGGTATCGTCGGACGCGTCGGAAAAACATTGTATCTCATGGCGGTAAAGGACGACGCCGGCGAAGACGAATATACCGACGCGAAGGATCCTGTCGTTGCCATATCCGGATGCCTCAGCAGCGGAAACTTCCGCTTTCCCGCGGCGGATAAGCTTAAAAATTACTGCGGGGACGCTCTCGCGCTGAATCGGATCGGCGGCATCGTCGGTTCCTCCAGCGCCGAAAAGAACCATTCGCTGCGGATAGAAAACTGCTTTTTCGCGAATTCGGACCGCGGTTACGGAAACGAGGAACATCCCGATCAGGGCACAAAACTGTCGTCTGCTGAGATCGAGGAAAAGCTCAACGGATGAATCCGGAGAAAAACATTGACTTGCGCCCGTTTTTTTGATAAAATGAACGGGTTGACAGAGGTGCGGCAACTACCTTTTTTCTCCATTTACGCGGCGGGACACGCGGAGAACGAAAGAGAGAAGCCGCCGAAGTACGCGCTTCCGTTCCGGGAAGCCCGCGCTGGGGGAGCGCAGAATATGCGTTTCACTGTCGTAAAGGTTTACGGAGCACTGCCAAAATCGTATTTGGCTTGCTCCGTTTTTCCTTTTCAAAGCGGAGAAAGCCCTGATCTCCATACTTTTTTCAGGGGGAAAACGCAATGAAAAAGAAAATCGCATTCGGTATCTTTGCCGTCGCAGTCGTAGCGGGACTCTGCTTCCTCGTTTACAGCGACGTGCTCGACGGCTATGAATTCATAGGCACCTTCTGGTCGGTCATGCCGCCGGTGGTCGCCATCGTCTTGGCGCTCATAACGAAAGAGGTTTACTCCTCCCTGTTTTTGGGACTCGTTACGGGCGCGCTTTTTTATACCAAATTCAATACACTGGATACGCTCAAAGCCGTGTTCACGAAGGGCATCACCGCGAGCCTTTCCAACACCGGCAACATCGGCATCCTCACCTTCCTCGTAACGTTGGGCATCCTCGTTGTCCTGCTCGGACGTTCGGGCGGTACCGCCGCCTACGGGCGCTGGGCGGCCAAGCACATCCACTCCCGCCGCGTCGCCATGCTCTCCACCTTCGCCTTGGGCGTCGTACTGAGCGTGGACGATTATTTCAACACCCTTACGGTGGGCAACGTGATGCGTCCCATCACCGACCGCAACAACATTTCGCGCGCAAAGCTCGCCTATATCATCGACGCCACCGCCGCGCCGATGTGCATGATCATGCCGATCTCCTCGTGGGCGGCTGCCGTTTCGAGCAACATCGAGGGAGTGAACGGCGTGGAGCTCTTCTTAAAAGCCATCCCGTTCAATTTCTATTCTCTCTTGACGCTCGCCATGGTGGTGCTTCTCTCCGTGCTGCAATTCGACTACGGTAAAATGAAGGTGCACGAGCTAAACGCTCTGAAGGGCGATCTCTTCACGGTGAACGAGCGCAAGGCCGACGAGCCGGACGAAGAAGACGAGGGCAAGGGAAAGCTCATTGACCTGATCCTGCCCGTTGCCCTGCTGATCGTGACCTGCGTTACCTATATGATCTACACGGGCGGCTTTTTCAAAGGAGAAAGCCTCATAAACGCCTTTGCGAACTGCGACGCCGCTCTCGGCCTCTGCATGGGCGCGCTCGTGACCCTCGGCATTTCGATATGCTATTATTATCTGCGCGGTCTTATGGATTTCAAGGAGCTCATGGACTCCATCGCCACCGGCTTCAAATCCATGGTGCCCGCTCTGCTTATTCTCATCTTCGCGTGGAGCCTCAGCGAGATCACCGTGGATCTCGGCGTAAACGAATTTGTCGCTGGTATTTTCAAAGAGGGTACCTCCGGCATGGTCTCTCTGCTTCCCGCTATCGTATTCGCGATCTCCGTGGGTCTCGCCTTCGCCACCGGTACCTCGTGGGGCACGATGGGCATCCTGCTTCCCATCGTGGCGGGCATCGGTCTGCCCGACAAAATGATGGTGATCTCCATTTCCGCGTGCCTTGCGGGCGCGGTATGCGGCGACCACTGCTCCCCCATTTCCGATACGAACATCATGTCCTCCACCGCGGCAAGATGCGACCATTTGGCGCACGTCGGCACACAGCTTCCTTACGCGGGGCTCGTGCTCGGCATTTCGTTCGCGACCTATATTTTAGCGGGCTTCACCCAAAGCGCCGCCGTCTGCCTGCCCGCGGCGCTGTGCGTACTCACGGCGATCCTCGTAACCGCAAAGTTCATTTCAAAAAAAAGAGTTGAGAGTTAAAAGTTGAGAGTTGAGATAAGGAAATCGCTTGCGCGATTTGATTCTATCACTTGAAACTGTTCACTTGTTCAACAACATTAAGAACGATAATTGTTATAGTTGCTCCCGTTTGTACCTGCTTTTATATAAACGGGTACGGGCGAAGCCCGTCCACATCTCAACTTTCAACTCTCAACTTTCAACTCTCGGCAGTTTAGCGGCGAAGCCGCTAAACTGCAATTTCCCGCATAGAAAGGATTTTTTTATGAAACATTACATCATCGTAAAATGGAACGATAAAGTCACCGATAAGGCTGCGTTCGCGAAAAGAGCGGAAGAAATATATTCCGCGTCCCTTTCCATTCCCGGCGTGGAAGGATACAGGATCATCCTTTCGAATTCGGAACGCAAAAACCGCTTCGATCTGATGATCGAAATGACGCTCTCCGTAGAAGGACTCGAAAACTACGACAAGTCCGATATGCATAAGCTGTGGAAAACCGAAATGGGAGAATTTTTCGAGGCCAAGGCGATTTTTGACTGCGACTGAGAGATTTACACTTGCTTTTCCCGGAACGGCTATGCTATTATTATATAAACATAATTTAAAGGAGACATGACCTATGCTGACTGTTTTTGTAAAGCTCGTAAGAGCCATGCTCGTTACCGTAATGACGATATCGAGTCTTTTAAGTCCGCTCACCGGTGATACGGAGGGCAGGATCAAGGACAAAAAGGACGATTGCAATGCGAGCATCGCCGTGATCTCCGATATGCATCTGAAAGACAATTTCATCCGTCAGGGTATGCTTGAATTAGGACTCGCCGATATGGCGAACGCCAAGGACAGACTCGACGCCGTAGCCTTCTGCGGCGATATCACCGACCACGGCTACGTCGAGATGTGGGATTGCTTCGCCGAGGCAACCGCCAAATACGACCTCGCCGAGCAGCTCATCATCGTGGAGGGAAACCATGACACGTGGGGTCCCGACCGCGATAACCTCGACACCGTGAAGCAGACCTTCATCGACTACAATAAAAAGATCGCCGACAGAGACGTGACCGAAATGTATTATTCGACGAACGTGAACGGCTATCCCGTGATCGTGCTCGGCAGCGAGAAAGACAACACGAACGCTTATATCTCCCAGACGCAGATCGACTGGTTTGCCGAGGAAATGGAAAAAGCGAGTCAGACCGGGCTTCCGATCTTCGTTTTCTGCCATCAGCCCTTCAATAAGACCCACGGTCTGCCCAAGACATGGGAAATGGAAAAGGATCCCGACTGGGATGACGGCGGTATCGGCCCGCAATCCGATCTCGTGAAAAACATCGTGAAGAAGTACGACAACGTTTTCTTCATCTCCGGCCATCTTCACGCGGGATTTGAGACGGAAGACAGGGATCTGTATTCCTCCGTGGAAAAGCACGACGGCTACACGCTCGTAAACGTTCCCTGCTTCATGTATCCCGACGTGATCCGCGGCAGCCACATCACCAACGGCACCGGCTACGTATTCGAAATATACGACGACGAGGTGCTCCTCAGAGCCCGTAACTTCGCTACCGGGACCTGGTGCACAAAATTCGACGTAAGCGTACCGCTCACCTGATAACACGGAAGGGAGAAACGAAAAATGACCGTAGTAAAAGCAATATTCTCCAATTTCACCGCCTTTTTGATGGCGATCCTCCTTACCTGCGTCCCCTACAAGGGCATTAAACTCCCCCTGATCGACACGGAAAAGGAAAACTGCAATCTCACGCTCGAAATGCTCTCCGATACACACATCGAATCCGCCGAGCTGTTCCGTCAGGGCTTCCTTGTATGCGGACTCAAAAACCTCGACAGAGCCAAGTGCAATATCGACGCGATCCTTCACACCGGTGACATCACCAACTATGCCGACGATCCCTCCATGGCGAAGTATTTTGAGATCATCAGCGAAAAGACGGATATCCCCGTCATCACCGCCGCGGGCAACCACGACATGGGGCACGCGGGCGACCGTGACAAGACCACGATGACGAGAGAAGAAGCGCGCGACAACTACATAAAATACCGCAACGAATATATGGGCATCGACACCGAGACCACGTATTTCTCCACCGAGATCAAGGGCTATAAGTTCATCGTCATCAACGACGAGGTCATCGACGGCGGTCACTGGGACGCGATCTCCATGAGCGAAGAGCAGTTGGCGTTCCTTGACAGCGAACTGGCCGACGGCACGAAGGACGGCAAGCCCGTATTCGTACTCTCCCACTGGCCCGTATACGATACCACCGGCGAACAGACCGTATGGCCCGACAGCGGCATCCCCACCACCGAGGTCGATCCCGAGGACGGCTACGATATCGCCCCCATCCTTGAAAAGTATAATAACGTTTACTGGATCAGCGGTCATATGCATTCCGGCGTTAAAGCGGATATCATCGACAAGGAATTTGCCATTTCCAGTGCCGAGCAGGTGAACGGCGTTACCTACCTCAACCTTCCCACCTACGGCATCATCAATTCCTTCGGTCTTCCGTGGAGCTGCACCGGCGCACAGCTTGAGGTCTACGACGACGAGGTCATCTTCCGTCCGAGAAACTTCATCACGAACAACTGGTACGAAAACGCGGAATATCATTTTGACATCGTAAAATAAGAATACAAAAGCGAACAGCGGAGACCGAAAAATGGCCTCCGCTGTTTTTTTGTAACGATAAATGGCAGGTTAGCGTGAAGCAATATAAAAGTTTGGTCAAGCTTTTCAAAGCTTGCGTGGTTAAGCTGATGCTCCTTGTCGCCTTCGCAAAGCGCGAAATACTTATGCTTTAAAAAAGCAGGAGGGGAGGAAAAATTATCCGGTGGATGATTTTTCCGTGGGGA
>JAZLHN010000229.1:0-7892 GCA_045616815.1 Acutalibacteraceae bacterium | reverse complement strand
TATACTGAAACAGGAAAAACTGTTTATCCGGGTGTAAAATCATCGTATTAAAACGAAATATCAGTATTTTTTCTGAAAACTGAATACTTAAAACTGAAAACTATTTTTGTTTAGCGGAACGCTAAACAAAAATTTATCGCTGTAAATATCCGCTGCGTCGGGAGGAGTTCAAAAGCTCCCGTTCCACGGATGGACTTCGACTTCCTCTCCCGCGGCGAGTCCCTCGGAATTCCGGTCGATGACGATATAGCCGTCGGTCTTCGAAAGCATGGAGATCACGCCCGATTTCGAGAAAAACGGGATCGCCGTACCGTTGGCCAGCTTCACGCACACGAATTCCTCGCGGCCGTGATTGGATGAGATATTGGTCTGCAGAACGGCTTTTTCCGTATGCTCACGCGGTGTTCTTCCGCCGAGACGGTACAGATGCGGTAAAACGAAACGGATGAAAACGAAGTAAGCCGCCGCCGGATGTCCCGGAAGCCCGAACACGGCTTTGTTTCCGATCGTGCCGATCACGGTGGGCTTGCCCGGTTTCACGGCGATGCCGTGGATGAGCGTTTGTCCCTGCTCCGAGAGTATCTGCGCGGTCATATCCCGCGCGCCCGCCGAGGAGCCGCCGGAGAGCAATATCACGTCGCAGTCCTCCGCCGCCTTTTTCACCGCCGCGGCGATGGTATCGTGATTGTCGCCTATAACGCCGTAGGAGTTTACGTCGCAGCCCGCCTGCCGGCAGAGCGAAGCGAGCATATAGGTGTTCACGTCCCGTACCTGTCCGGGGCGCGGAACGGTATCCGCGTCCACGAGCTCGTCGCCGGTGGAAATGATGCCCGCCGTTGGTCGTTTTATGACGCTTACCGTACTTTTTCCCATCGCGGCGAGCACGCCGATGACGTGCGGGGAAAGGAGCGTTCCGGCTTTTAATACGGTCTCGTTTTCTTTTACGTCGTCGCCCGTCCTCGTCACGTTTTCAAACGGACTCACGGACTTGTATATCAGGCAGTCGCCGAGCGAGAGGTCGGTGTTTTCCACCATCACCGCCGCGTCCGCGCCCTTCGGGAGCATCCCTCCCGTGGATATCTTCGCGCATTCGCCGGGGGCTATCTCAAAATCGGCGTCGGAGCCCATGAGGATCTCTTGTTTTACACAAAGGATCGCCGGCATACTTTCGCCCGCGCCGTAGGTGTCCGCGGCTTTTACGGCGTAGCCGTCCACCGTGGAACGGTCGAAGGACGGCACGTTCTCTTCGCTTTTTACGTCCTCCGCCAGTACGCGGTCCGAGGCGCACGAAAGACGCACTTCCTCGCTTTTTATGTTGACGGCGAACGAATCGACCGTTTTTTTCGCTTCTTCCGACGATACCGTATGCAGCATGGTCACAGACTCCAGAGTGAAATGAATTTTTTGCCGAATTCGCTCTGCGGGGAGCGCAGGGCTTCGGCGGGGGCGTATTCCTCGATCCGGCCGCCGTTCATGATGAGCACCTTCGTGGATACCCGGAAGGCTTCGGAGGGGATATGCGTGGAGAGGATAAGGGTCGTTCCGTTGGTTTCGCAGTGGTTTTTCAGCGTGTCCTCCAGCGCCGCGCCCGTGTCGATGTCCACGGCGGAGAGAGGTTCGTCGAGCAGCAGGCAGCCGTAGTTCCCGGCGAGCATTCGTGCGAAGCACACGCGCTGCTTTTCGCCGCCCGAGAGCTTGTCCGCTTTTTTGTCTCTGAGCGCTTCGAGACGGCATTCCCGGAGAATATCGCCCACGTATGCGTTTTTCGCGCCGAGCTTCACGTTGGAAAGCACGGTGCCCTTGAATACGTAGGGCGACTGCGGCTCGTAGCCGACGGAGGTTTTCGGGAAGGAGAATTCTATCGTGCCCTTATCGGGGGCAATGATTCCGGCGAGGAGGCGTAAAAGCGTCGATTTTCCCGAGCCGTTCGGCCCGATGAGCGCCACGCGTTCGCCGTCTTCTATGGTAAGCTCTCCGATCTTCAGAGTGAAATCGGGAGAGAGCGTTTTTTCGAGTTCACGTATTTTTATCATTGCAGTTTCTCCTGTAGAGCATGGGCGGGAATATTGACCGCAAGAGAAAGGAGCATCAGGATGATCCCGATGGCGAGGGCTTTTTCAAAGCTGCCCTTGTTTGCCTCGAGCAGGATCGCCGTCGTCATGACGCGCGTTTTATATTGGATGTTGCCGCCTACGAGCGACACCGCCCCGACCTCGGCGATCGAACGTCCGAAGCCTACGAGAAGGATGCTCACGAACTGTCCCGCGCATTCCTTCAGCAGCAGAAGAAGCTGTTTCCCTTTGCCTATGCCGAGCCCTGCGGCGGTCTCGGTGAGACTTCCGGCCTTATCGCCCGCGGCGGAGGCGGCAAGCCCCGTCATGATGGGCGTGATGAGCACTACCTGCGCGATGACCATGACGCGCACGGTGAACAGGAGGTGAAAGCTGCCGAACGGCCCTATGGAGCGGAAGAGCATGAAAACGACGAGGCCCGCCACCACCGGCGGCAAGCCCATGAGGGTATTGGTCAGCTTCATGACGACGCCCTTGCCGCGGAAATCGCCGCACCCGAGCGCCGTGCCGAGCGGCAGGCCGATGAGAGCGGATATCCCGGTGCTGAAAAAAGACATCAGAAGCGTTGTTTTTATGATGAGCCAAAGCTCTGCGTCGCCGCCGAAAATGAGAGAAGCGGCTTCTTTTATATACTCCATAAAATCGGTAAAAGGGGATGCCGAAACATCCCCCCGTTTGTTCTGAGATTATTTTTCAATGAGGAAGAAAAGAGCTTCGCCGTATTCTTCCGTGCCGTATTCCTTGATGAGAGCGGCGGCTTCGTCGCCGAGCAGCCAGTCGATGAGAGCCTGAGCGCCTTCCACGTTGATCTGAACGTCCGCGTCCGCGAAAGCTTCCGCTTCGGGATTCACGCCGAGAAGAGAATAGGTGTTCTTCATATCGTCGGCTTCCGCCTTGAGGATCGTGAGGTTGGCGAGCTCATCCTTCATGGAAAGGAAGGTCGCCTTGTCGGTCAGCACGTAAGCGCCGAGCTCGTTGGCCTTGGTGAGCGTGTCGCCCATGCCCGAGCCGAGAGAATTATACCATTCCTCCGCGGTGGGGTCGATCTCGGTCTTTTCCCAGATGCCGGTCTCCTTGTTGTGCGTGCCGGAGTTGTCGCCTCTGGAAGCGAAGGGAGCCTTGGCCTCGGCGATCGCCTTGAAAGCGTCGGCAGCCGTCTCTTTGTCCGCGATGGCGGCGGGATCGTCGGCGGGACCCGCGATCACGAAGTAGTTGTACATGAAGGAAAGTCTTTCGGTGGAAGCGTAGCCCTCTTCGATGAAGGTCTCTTCCTGTGCCTTGGAGTGAACGAGCAGCAGATCCGCGTCGCCGGATTTTGCGTAGCCGATGGCAACGCCGGTGCCTGCGGAAGCGACTTCTACCTTGTAGCCGGTCTTTGCCTCAAAAGCGGGAAGCAGATAGGGGAGAAGGCCGGAGTCGTTGACGGACGTGGTGGTCGCCAGACGGATCACGGGATTCTCGGGAGCTTCCGCGGTCACGTCTTCGGCAGCCTCAGTCTCTTCGGGAGCGGTGGTGGTGGGGTCTTCCGTTTTACCGCCGCAGGCGGCAAAGCAGAGCACCATGGTGAGTGCGAGGATGAGTGCGAGAAGTTTTTTCATAATCCATACTCCTTTTCAAACACGGAAGGTATCGCCGTTTCCGGCGGTGCCCTTAAGCCGATGACGGGGAAAGCTCCGTTTCCCTTACAGTGATATTTCGGCTTCGCCCGTATCTCCGTGCGTAAGGTTTAGGCGGTACGGGTCGGAAGATGAATCAAAACAGACGGTGAGTCTGCAACTTCACGAAAGAAAATAAATTTTATCGAAACGTATTGAAAAAATTTCACTTTTTGGTATAATATATCATATAATATAATTATTATCAAGAGGTTTTGATAAAATGTTGTTTGCCGTTGTGTGCGTGAGCGACCGCTGCTCCCGCGGAGAATGCGAGGATAAGAGCGGAAAGCTCATTTCCGAGCTCGTTTCTCCCCTCGGAGAGACCGCCGAATACGTTATCGTTCCCGACGAAAAGGAAAAGATATCCGAAGCGCTCGTCCGGCTTTGCGACGAGGTGAAGGCGGACGTCGTTCTCACCACGGGCGGCACGGGCTTCGCCCCCCGCGACGTGACTCCCGAGGCAACGAAGGCGGTCGTTGAGAAGGAAGTGCCGGGTATCCCCGAGGCGATACGCGCCGAAAGCCTGAAAATAACGCCCCGCGCCATGCTCTCCCGCGCCGCGGCGGGCATCCGGGGAAAAACGCTCGTCATCAATCTGCCCGGCAGCCCGAAGGCCGTGAGAGAATCGCTCGAGGTCGTGCTTCCCGTGCTTCCTCACGCCGTGGAAACGCTTTCGGGACAAACGCAGAGCTGCGGTGGAAATTATGGCAAAACGTGATACGCAGGGCTTCGATATCGGCTCGAAAACAGCAGGGCTCATCGGCTGCGGCGGCCTCGGCTGCAACGTAGGCGTCCATTTGGCGGGCGCGGGGATCGGTACGCTGTATCTCTGCGATTTCGATACCGTGAGCGAAAGCAATCTCAACCGTCAGTTTTTGTACACCCCCGCCGATATCGGCAGGAAAAAGACCGAGGTGATGAGAGAGCGGCTGTCCGCCTACGCGCCGGAATGCCGTATCCTCTCTTTCGATAAAAAAATAGAAACGCCGGAGGATATCGTTTTCCCGGAAAAATGCGATATCCTCGTGATCGCGGCGGATAACGTCCCGCTGCGGCGCGCCGTGCAGGCATACTGCTTTGAGCGGGATATCCCGTTCGTGAACGGCGGCATCAGCGGCTATTACGGTGTAAGCTATCTCTGCGTGCCCGGAAAAACGCCGTGCCTTGACTGCGCGGGGCTGACCGACAAAGAAAACGATAAACTCCTCTCGGTGAGCGCGGCGGCGGGCGTCATCGGCGCTCACGGCGTTGCCCTTGCGCAGAAATATCTCTGCGGCGAAAGCGAAGCCGCGGGAAAACTGTTTGTGTTCGACGACGGTGAGATCACCGCGCTCGATATAAAAAGCAAAAAAAACTGCCGCTTCTGCGGCATGACCAATAACAAGAGGTGATAAAGTATGGACGCTCTTAAGGGTTACATGGGCAAAGTGCTGTTCGTTGACCTTACGAACAAGACCCATTCTCTTTACAACTGGACGGACGAGGACAGAAAACGTACCCTCGGCGGCAAGATCATGGCGGCCGACATTCTTCTTTCTCACATAAAGCCCGGCATGAAGGCTTTTGACGAGGATAACTGGCTCGTCGTCACGACCGGCCCGCTCACCGGCACCGGCTGTCCCAATTCCTCGCGCTTCAACATTTCCACCATTTCTCCGCTCACGAATATCGTTACCTCATCCAACTGCGGCGGTGATTTCGGTCTTTCGCTCAAAAGAGCGGGCTACGACGGCGTGATCATCACGGGCAAAGCCGACACTCCCACCACCGTCAACATTACCGCGGACGGCGTGACCTTTGAGGACGCTTCGGCGCTGTGGGGACTCACTACGAGTCAGACGCAGGAGAAGATGAAGCCGTGCGTGGGCAAGCTCGTCATCGGCCCCGCCGGTGAACATAAGGTGCTCTACGCCTGCGTTTTCTCCAACGAGAGAACGGCGGGACGCGGCGGCGTAGGCGCGGTGTTCGGCGACAAGAACTTAAAAGCCGTGACCGCCTTTGGCACGCTCATCCCCGAGGTCGCCGACCGTGAAAAGCTCACCGCGGTCAACAAAAAGTGGGCGCACACGCTGAAAACGCATCCCCTTACCGGCAAACAGCTCCCGAAGCTCGGCACCGCAGGTCTCGTAGCGCCCATGCAGGCGCATAAGATCCTCGCCACCAAGAATTTCTCCGCCGGCCGTTTCGATAATTTTGAAAAGGTCTCGGGCGAAGAGCTTGCCGAGAACCATCTCGTTTCCAACGCGGCGTGCACCACCTGCGTCATCCGCTGCGCGCGTATGGTGAACGTGGACAATAAGGTCGTCAAAGGCCCCGAGCTGGAGATCCTCGGCCTCATGGGTCCCAACATCCTCAACGACGACATCGAAAAGATCCTCGAATGGAACTACGTCATCGACGAGCTCGGTATGGACGCCATTTCCGTTTCGGGCGTGGTCGCCTTCGCGATGGAGCTCAAAGAAAAGGGCATCAAGGATTTCGGTCTTGAATTCGGCAAGGTGGATAACATCACCGATATCCTCAAGAAAATAGCGACCCGTGACGGCGAATATTCCTACCTCGCCGACGGCACGAAGCGTATGAGCGATATTTTCGGCGGCAAGGATTTCGCCATCCAGTCCAAGGGCATGGAGCTTTCGGCTTACGAGCCGCGTCACGCGGTCGGCCAGGGTCTCGGCTACGCCACCTCCAACCGCGGCGGCTGTCACTTGAACGCCGGTTATCTCGTCGTTGCCGAAGGCCTCGGTCTGGACGTCGATTCCCTCACGCCTCACGGCAAGGGCTCTCTCGCCGTTATGTTCCAGAACCTCATGGAGGGCGTTTCCGCCTGCGGCGAATGCCTCTTCACCTCCTACGCGGTGTTCCCGCCCTTCCTCGTGGATAAGCCCAACTGGTGGGTAACGAAGGCGATCCTCGCGTGCTTCCCGTACGTGGGCCCCGTCATCGACCTTCTGAGCTACTTCCCGAAGGCCGTGGCGATCAACGTGCCGCTGCTTCCGCATACCTACGCGGTCAAATACGCCACCGGCATCAAGGCGACCTTCGGTCAGCTCATCCATTGGGGTGCTTACGGCTATAACGTGGAGCGTATCTCCAATATCATCCTTGGTCAGAAGGCGGGTGCCGACAAGCTTCCGGGCAGACTCGTGAACGAGCAGCGCGACGCCGACGAGCCGCGCACCAAGGTGCCGCTTGAAAAGATGAAGAAGTCCTACTACCGCGCGAGAGGCTGGAAGGACGGTATCCCCACCTATAAGAAGCTCAAGTCCATGGGCATAAAGATAGAAAAAGAACTCTATGATAAAGCAGTCGGGGAGGCGAGAAAATAATGGCAAGCGTAACGGTCAAATTGTTCGGTGTTTTCAGAAGCGATACGCACATGGCGAAGGAGACTCTTGCCGTTTCCCGGGTGGACGAACTTTTCCCGATCCTCAACGTGAAGATGAACGAGGTCTATTCGCTCAACAGCGCCAAGGACCCTTCGCTCAAAAAGCCCGATCCCATCAAGTTCAAGGACGCGCTCGTTTACGTGAACGGCGAAAAAGTCTCCCGTAAATCGGCGAAGCTGAAGGACGGCGACGAGGTGTGGGTCATGTCCCCCGCGTCGGGCGGATGAGCGGAACGGAGTTCCGCAATGATGTTTTTGCCATGCGGCAAAAAATGACCCTGTCGGAGCTGCGCTGTTATCATATTTAAGGAGGAAAATGCGATATGAGCTTTTATATTGATCAGAATGAATGCCTCGGCTGCGGCGCCTGCGCGTTCATGTGCCTTTTCAACGTACCTCAGCCCGTGGATGCCGCCAAGGAAAAATACGCGATCGACGCGGAAAAATGCATGGGCTGCGGACAGTGCGAAAATATCTGCCCCAATTCGGCGATCAAGCCCTCTGCCGACCATAAAAAGATCAGAAGGGTGTATATCGACAAGGAAAAATGCATGGGCTGTTCTCTCTGCGCGAGAGCCTGCCTTGCCGGCGCCCCCAAGGGCAAGATCAAAGAGCCCTTCGAAATCGACGAGTCGAAGTGCTTCAAATGCGGCCTGTGCGCGACCAAGTGCAAAAAGGACGCCATCGTCGTGGAATACGAATAAAAACAAAATCGGAGATCGGAAGCGGTCTCCGGTTTTTTTATCGGAACGGGAAATTGCAGTTTAGCGGCTT